>WQRQ01000098.1 GCA_009786685.1 Defluviitaleaceae bacterium | reverse complement strand
GAATTAATTCGAAATCCGTCCCGCCTGTCGCGGCAAAACCGCGAAAAACACGGTTTTTCGCCGCCGCTCCGTCGGGACGGTTTCTCATTGAATTCGCTCTAGCAACTAGAGAAAAACCAACGGAAGCAGAAGCCCGCATCCTCTTGGAAGCCCAGCGCAACTATATAATACGTGGTAATACTGCCGTACGCTGCCCCCGCTGCGGCAAACCGCTGGAGTACCGCTGCGGCGAAAACGGCGAAACAATCTGCTGCACAGACGAACTATGTATCGTGGTTTACACACGCGGCATTTAAAAAAACCGAGGGCATTATGCTCTCGGTTTTTTATGAACTAATTTTCCTTTGGCTCGTCGCTTGTGGCGGCTTCGTCTTGCTTTTCAAGCGATTCGTTTATGCTGCACGCTAGGTTGTCCAGGGCGTTTGCGGCTTTTTCCAGTGCGGTTTGGCTGGCTTTTTTTATTTTTGGCTCTGCTTCCTTGTACATTTCTTTTGCTTTGCAGCCTACTTCTTTGGCAAATTTGTTGCATTCTTTTGCGAAATGGCGCAGTTTTTCTTCTGCGTTATCGCGGGTTTCCTTTGTCATAAAGCGGGGGGTGTTTAGCACCTCAAGTAGCTGGGTTGCTTCGGTTGTGTTGATTTTGCCTGACTCCAACAGGTCCAGTACGCGCATTTTTTCGTTCGAGTTTGCCATTGTACGGCCTCCTTTTTTGTTTTTTTATTTTCTTATATATACGATTTTTTATGCAAAAGGTTTACGCTCTGCTATTGCAGGTCAAAATGTATCATGCGGCGGGGGTTTCTGTGGTCGATTGCGTATATTTCGTCGTCAAATGCCCATAGGTAGCTTACCCATTCTGTGGAGGATAGCGTATTAAATTGGCCGTTGTCCATGTTGTAGGTGCGTGGGACGTGGCGGCCTTCTTCTGCGAATATCATCCACTGGAAGTATATGTCGAAGGTAGTGACATTTTCCGGCGAGTGGATGGCTATGGGGCGGCCTGTGAAATCTATGCTGCGTACGCGGCCGTTTGTGTCCAAGAAGAACAGAACTTCGTTAAATATCCTCATCGCTCCCGCAGCGTAGCGCGAGGCAAGGATTGTGGGGTTATCTCCTTCGGTGTTCCAGATATACAGGTGGTTTTCGGCCGAAACAAGAAACAGATATGTCCCGTGCGTAAGTGTGGCGTGTATGGGGCGTGCCGCTACAAGCTCCGTTACATTTGTTTCCAGATTTATGCGGTACATATGATGGTCTCTGTCCACATTTGTATAGAAGAGATACCCGTTTATCACGGCCAAATTAAGCGCGGGATGCTCGGTAACGCGGGTAAGGTCGTCACCCGATGGCGAAGCGGAATAAATAACCCCGCCCGATGCCGTATCCACAAAGTAAATTACGCGGTTATGCCCCACGATGTAAGAGGCCACTGCACCGGGTACAATAAGCCTGTCATTGGCCAGCGCACCGAGTGCTGCACCGGGTATAAAGGCAACCTCGGCATAAAAACGCGACATCAAGCCTTCCTCGCCACGGAAAAACAAGAATCCGCCATAGGTGGCAAAACAACCCGAAAGCGTATCCGCAGGATTACGAGGATGTGTAAGCGTGATATCCGAAAAATCAAGCTCCGGCGGCGGCAAGGCCTCGGAAGAAGCAAATAACTCGGGGTTTGCCCAAAAATTGCTAACCTCCCGCGCTCTAACGCCCCCAAAAACCAGTAGCACAAGACTAAGTGCGAACGCCACAAACAAAAACGCAACTATACCACGCATAACCGCAAGTGTTTTCTTACCGGAATCCTTATCCTGCTCGGCATTTCCGTCCACCAGGGATTTAAACTTCTTATAAAAATCGTCCAGCGAGCCGTACAGTATATCCCCTTGCAAAATTTCCAGCACAAGCGACTCTATACGCGGGGGGACTTCTATGCCGTAGGCGGTAAACGACGGCGCGTTTTGTGCGGGGGCTTCCACTCCCGTCACAAGCCTGTAGTACAATTTTATTGTTTCCACCAGCGGCGGGTGAAAGTTTTTATCCCATGCCGGAGGCGCGGCAAGCACAAGCTGTTTATACGTATTTACCCTAAAATCACCAAAGCTTATATTAAACATCATACCCTTTGCCGCAGCCTGCGCCATACTCAAAATAAGCGGGCGGATAAAAAAATATGCCTCGTCAAAATCCATAGTTTGGCTACCCATAAACTGGTCGATAGTAGTCATACCACAGGCCTTACGCACAATATATGCCGTCTGGTTACGCTCGAAAATCTCCACAACAGGGTGCAAAGAAGCATCCCGTATCTCCTGAAAACCCTCCGCACGACGCACAAACTCCTCACGGTCGGCAATAAACTCCTTGCTAAACCGGTCACTGATACCCAGTGTTCCGTCGTCCTCGCGTTTTACCATGTACGTAGGGTAAAACTCGGTTATGATAAACTCGTCACCATCCGCACCCGTGGCCTTGTAGTGCGTCATGTAGTTGTCTCTGCCTACTTCGCCTATAAGCACATAAGGTTTTACATCTATAGGAAGTGCCAAAGGTTATCCCCCCAACGTCAAATTGACAATTTCTTAGAAAATGTCACGGCAAGTATACCACTTTTTTTGGAAATGCACTATAATAAATTCTGTTGTGGGGGGGGGAGACGCCGTGCGGGGTTATTTTGCCCTTAGCGGGAATGAGAATAGTGCGCCCGCTCGGTTGTCGTGGGCGTCCATCGCGGGGAATTCCCCCCGCTATGTCGAGCGCACTTCGCTCGACCTTGCTAGAACCTTCGGCCAACCGCTGCGGGGGGAATTCCCCGCGCCGGACTACATGATGGGTAGGGCGACCCCCTGTGGGCGGGCAAAATAACCCCGCACGGCTACTGTCCGACCATGATTAGGTTTTTGTCGTGGGTGGGTAACATTACCGATTTAAAACCCTAAACAGTCCGGTGATTACCAAATCATCCAACTTCGAGAGGTGAAATGCCAACGCGCCCAGCCCCCATGCGGTCCGGAACGCTTTTTTCAAAATCATCCGATGTGGTTTTGCCTTCCGTGATGACCGCGTACGATAATACATGAGGCGCACGGGCAAAACCGCGACGGCTTCTAAATTATGACGTAAGGTGGTGTTTCTTCTTGCTAAAAATAAAAGTCCCTGCTACTACCGCTAATATGGGTGCGGGTTTCGATTGCCTTGGCATGGCCTTGGATTTGTATAACGAGATTACCGTGGAGGAATCCGAGGTTTTTTCTATTAAGATTAAACAGCCTGTGGGTAAGCAGTTTGCTACGCGGGATAATTTGATTTATCAGGTGATTTCGCGGTTTTATGATGAAGTGGGTAAAAAAATGCCCGAGCTTGCGCTTACGCAGGATGATAATATTCCTATGACGCGGGGGCTGGGGAGTAGTTCGGCTTGTATTGTGGCGGGGCTTTTTGCTGCTAACGAGCTGGCGGGGCGGCCGCTTTGTAAGGACGAGCTTGCGCAGATGGCTTGTCGGATTGAGGGACATCCCGATAATGTCGCGCCTGCCGTTTATGGAGGCATGATTATTGCTGTGCTGGAGGGCGAGGAGCATAAGCTGCACCATGTTAAGATTGCGCCTTCGGAGGAGTTGTCTTTTGTTACGCTTGTGCCGGATTTTCAGCTTTCTACCGCTAAGGCACGGCGGATTTTGCCGCAGGAGTATTCTCGGGCGGATGTTATTTTTAATGTTTCGCGGGCTTCGCTTTTTGTTGCTTCTATGATGAGCGGTAATTGGGATAACTTGGGCGTGGCGGTTAATGATAGGGTGCATCAGCCTTATCGTGGGTCGTTGATTCCTAATATGGACAGGATTTTTGAACATGCCTTGGGCAGCGGCGCGAAGGGTATTTTTATGAGCGGCGCGGGGCCTACGTTGATTGCTATATCGTCGCGGAAGGATGAAAAGACTTTGGCACGCAAGATGAAGGCTTTTGTTAAGGATTTTAATGAGACTTGGGAAGTAAAAATACTGCACGCGGATTTGGAAGGCGCGCAGGTAATCGGAGGAAAACCATGACCTACACAAGCACACGTGGAGATACCACGCCGCTTACATCGGCGCAGACTATCGTAAAGGGGCTTTCGGCGGATGGGGGGCTTTATGTACCTTCGGCTATTCCTGTGGCGGAGAAGCTGCCCGGTGGTGCGTGCGATTACAGCGAACACGCATTGTGGCTGATGAGCCAATTTTTTACCGATTATACGGAGGAGGAGCTTTCCGGCTGTATTAATGCGGCTTATAGTGCGGAGAATTTTGATACGCCCGCTATCGCGCCCTTGGTGCAGACGCCGGATGTTGCGTTTTTGGAGTTGTTTCATGGTAGGACCTTGGCGTTTAAGGATATGGCTTTGTCGCTGCTTCCGCATCTTATGACTACGGCTTTGAAGAAGACGGGTAATCCTCGTACGCAGGTTATTTTAACTGCTACGTCGGGGGATACGGGTGTTTCTGCGCTGGAGGGCTTTAAGGATGTGGCGGGGACTAAGATTATTATTTTTTATCCACAGGATGGCGTTAGTGTTATTCAGAAGCAGCACATGATTACGCAGACGGGTAAAAATGTTTGTGTTGTTGGCGTAAAGGGCAACTTTGATGACGCGCAGAGTGAGGTTAAAAGAATATTTATGGACGAGGGGCTTAATGCGCGGCTTAATGCTGATGGGTATGAGTTTTCTTCGGCTAATTCTATTAATACGGGGCGGCTTGTGCCGCAGATTGTTTATTATTTCTATGCTTACTCGCAGATGGTTAAGGGTGGGTTGGCTAAGGGCGAGGCGGTTAATTTTATCGTGCCTACGGGTAACTTCGGGAATATTTTGGCTGGGTACTATGCTAAGAAGATGGGGCTTCCCGTCGATACGCTGGTTTGTGCAAGTAACGAAAACCGCGTGCTTTCCGATTACTTTGATACGGGGGTTTTTGATTCTGACAGGCCTTTTTATGTTACTACTTCGCCTTCTATGGATATTCTTGTGCCAAGCAATTTTGAGAGATTGGTTTATGATGTTGCGGATAAGGCCGCGCTTGCTAATCTTTCTAAGAAACAGAAATTTACTATGCCCGCACCTGCCGATTTTGTAGGATATTACGCCACGGAAAAAGAAATGCGTGCGGCTATTAAAAAAGTTTTTGTGACGCATGGGTATTTGATTGACCCGCATACGGCGGTGGCCTACGTCGCACATGAGAAACACAGTGAAAATTCGCGCAGGATAAACGGCCTAAGGCCAATTATTCTTTCTACCGCAAGCCCTTATAAATTCCCCAAGACGGTGATGACAAGCATTGATGAGAAGTACGAAAAATATGATGACTTTGAATTGCTGGAGCAGATGGCGGAGCTTACAAAGCGTAATATTCCAACTCAGTTTGCAAATTTGAAAAAACAGGAAGTCTTACACAATACCACCGTGGAAGTCGGTGGAATGAAGGACGAAATCTTTAATGCGCTGCACCGCTTCCTTTAATTCCTCTACGGAATAGGCGTAGGAGCAGCGTATAAAGCCTTCTCCGCATTCTCCAAAGGCTGTGCCGGGTACTACGGCCAGTCTTTTTTCCATTAGCATTCTTGTGCAAAAATCCTCGCTGGTTAGGCCTGTTTTTTTAATCGACGGGAACAGATAAAACGCGCCAAGCGGCTCGAAACAGCTTATGCCAATCTCACGGAAGGATTCTACCATAAGGCGGCGGCGGTCGTTGTACTCGTCGCGCATTTTTTGTACACCTTCCAAGCCGTTTTTAAGGGCTTCTATGCCTGCTATCTGTGCCGTGGTTGGGGCGCACATTATTACATATTGGTGGATTTTTACCATGCCTGCGATTAGCTCCGCAGGCCCGCAGGCGTAGCCAAGCCGCCAGCCCGTCATTGCAAACGCCTTGGAGAAGCCGTTTAATACCAGCGTTCGCTCGTACATGCCGGGCATTGTTGCAATGCTTATATGCTTGTTTTCGTCGGTGTAAGTAAGCTCGGCGTATACCTCGTCGCTGATGACTAAGATGTCCTCGTGGTCGCGCAGGACTGTGCAGATTTTTTCCAGGTCGTCGCGTTCCATTATCGCGCCTGTGGGGTTGTTGGGGTAGCATAGCATAATCGCCTTGGTGCGTGGCGTAATGCGCGAACGGATATCCTCCGCCTGTACGCGGAAGTTATTCTCCTCGTCCGTAGGCACGGTGACGGGTACGCCGCCAGCCAAAATAACGCAGGCTCGATACGATACATAGCATGGCTCAATGATTAAAACCTCGTCGCCGGGGTTTATTACCGCACGCAGCGCGATGTCTATGGCTTCGCTAACGCCTACTGTTACTATTATTTCTTCTTTTGCGCTGTATTTTAATTGGAAACGCGTGCGCATGTATTCGCATATCGCCTCGCGCAGCGCGGGGTGGCCTGCATTGGAGGTATAGGCTGTTCGACGCCGCTCCAAGGAGTAAATTGCCTCCTCGCGTACATTCCAAGGCGTGAAAAAATCCGGCTCTCCCACACCCAACGAAATTATATCCTTCATCTCCGCCGCCACGTCGAAAAATTTGCGGATTCCCGACGCGGGCATGTTTTTTACCTTGTCTGTCACAAAGCTACTCATGGAGAGACAACCATCCTCTCGTCTTCTTGACTGCCGTCGTGGAGGATTCTGCCGTGGTCTTTGTATTTTTTAAGTACGAAATGCGTGGCTGTGCTGAGTACGGACTCCAGCGGCGCGAGCTTGCTTGTTACAAATATCGCGATGTCCTTCATCGTCTTGCCTTCGATGATAACCGTGAGGTCGTACCCACCGGACATCAGATATACCGCCTGCACCTCGTCGAAGCGGTATATTCGCTCGGCTATTTTGTCAAAGCCCTGCCCGCGTGCGGGGGTTACCTTTACCTCGATAAGAGCCGATACACACTCCTTATCCGTTTTCTCCCAGTTAATAAGCGTGTGATAACCGCAGATTATCCCGTCCTTCTCCATCTTGGCGACAGACGCCGCTACATCTTGCTCGCTTTGATTTAAAAAAACCGCAAGCTCCTTTGTTGTTAGCTTTGCGTTTCTTTCGAGTTTGTTTAATAGGTTTATGTCCATGTTTTTGCCTCCCGCTTCCATTATTGTAAAATAATATGTAAGCTACGCGATTTTGTCAAACCGGTCGATAAATAATTATAAGGAGGTTTTGTTATGTTAATAGAAAATTTTCTCGCCGCAAACGGCGTCGTATCGGAATTAACCCCGGAAAAGAAAACAACCGCCGCCGCCGAGCAAAAAAAATTACCGGAAAGCCCGGTAATAAACGAAATCGTTTTGCAAAGCCCCCTGCCCGACGACAGCGCGTTGATAGAAAACACACGCAGACTGTGGCGGCTAACAGATGCTGACAATGTACAAATATTTGTCGTGGAGCCGGAGCAATTTCGCAGAATGCGGTTTACAAACTTTGTAACTCGCCCAACGACGTCGGCAAGGCTGGTGAAGCTAAACAGAAACCTTTCCTCCGGCAGAAGCCAACTAAACGAGCTGAAAATGGGCTTGGGCGACCCCACCCTAACCGACTCAGAACGAGGCCGCAAAATAGCGTTTCTGGAAGAAGAAGTAAAACAAAACCGCCGAGCGGTAGCCCGCGAGCGCACAAGGCTCGCAAACGCTCCACGCTCGGGGGTGATAGTGGTTGCGCGGGGCAGCGACGGCGGGTAAGTTTACTATTCTCCTTTGATAAGACGCTCTGCGATTTGCACGGCGTTTGTGGCCGCGCCTTTGCGTACGTTGTCGGCTACTACCCATAGGTTAATGCTGTTTTCCGCGCTAAAGTCGCGGCGGATTCTGCCTACATATACTTGGTCTGTGCCTGCGATTAGCTTTGGCATGGGGTAAAAATCCTTTGCGGGGTCGTCTTGTACTATTACGCCGTCGGCGTTTTCCAAGATTTTGCGGACTTCTTCCAGCTCAAACGGCTTTTCGAATGTGATGTTTATTGACTCGCTATGGCCGATTTCTACGGGTACGCGTACTGTGGTGGCTGTTACCTTTAGGTTTGGCTCGTGCAGGATTTTGCGTGTTTCCTGTATCATTTTGCTTTCTTCGCCTGTGTAGCCGTCTTCGCCAAATACGTCTATGCGTGGGATAACATTGCCCGCTATGGGATATGGGAAGCACTGCGGGGCTTCGCCCTTATTTGTACGCGCCAAATCTGCAATGCCGGCCACACCCGCGCCCGACACAGACTGATACGTAGAATATATAAGCCGTTTAATAACAAACGCACGGTGCAACGGCGCGATAGCCGTCACCGCCTGTATCGTAGAGCAGTTTGGGCTGGCGATTATCCCGTTGTTACCAAAGATATCTCCGCCGTTTACCTCGGGTACTACCAGCGGAACATTTTTGTCCATGCGCCATGCGGAGCTGTTGTCTACAACAACGCAGCCTTTTTTTGCGGCTATAGGTGCGTATTTTTGGCTGATTGGTGTGTCTATTGCAAACAGGCAGATGTCTATTCCTCTGTCGAAGATTTCCAAAGTGGATTCTTCTACGGTTACTTTTTTACCTTTAAAATCTATGGTTTTGCCAACCGCTTCGCCTACATCAAATAAATATAACTCCGAGACGGGCAGGTCGCGCTCCTCCAAAACTTTTAGCATGGTGCTGCCTACCATCCCGCACGCGCCTAAGATACCGATTTTTTTCATTATAAAAACTCCCCTTTTTTATATTTTTTACAGCGTATCGCATGGAAATTTTTGTGTCAACCCCAAGTGTGTGCTAAAATCACAGCAAAGGAGTGAAGCAAATGGAATTTACAATACGCCAAATGCAGGAAAACGAAGCAAAAGAAGCCGCAAGCGTAGCCCGCAAAGCCTTTGGCATAATAGGATATCTCATCATAAGAAAGCCCACGCTGGGGCTGGTGGCAGTATCGGACGACAAAATCGTAGGCGGTGTCTTCTACTACACAAAGCAGTCGGGCGATAAAAAAATCGGCATAGTGAGTTTTCTGTTTACCACGCCGGAGTGCCAAGGCCACGGCATAGCAGGTCGCCTGATGGACGAATGCATAAAAACCCTGTGGGAACTCGGCTGCGACGCACAAGTCTCATATGTACAGGACGACAACGTAGGCTCATGGGCTGCCTTCGAAAAGCGCGGCTTTGTAAAGACGTCGCTGATAAAATCCATACAAGCCCTTGGCTTTTCTACGGCAATCAAGGCGCAGACCATCTTTGTAGAAACATTTATGTTCTGCGCAGGAGCGGACTTTTACATGGCTTTGCCCGACAAGGAAGAAACGAAAAAGTACGAACGTTGCTATGCGAGCGTCCCGCAAATCGTGCTTTTTGCTTTGATAAATATGCTTTTCCTGTGGAATGTTATCCTCGGCGACAACGACCCGTTGATTGTCGCAGGCTCGTTTGGGCTTGTGTTTTTGGGGATTGCCGCGGTCGGCTGGCTTGGAACGTTGTTTACGCGGCGAAAGTGGCATTTCCGTTTTACGCAGGGCGGATTTGTGTTTTCGCCTATCATGGCTATGTTTTCGTTCTATCCCATGATTGGCGGATGGTATCCCGATAAATACGAGAATACGCCTACGTTTAAACGCGATATGGCAATAAACTCTATCTTGATTTGGCTGTTTTTAATCGCCGTCGTTGTAGGTAGCAGATTTGTTAATAACGTGGTTTTAATGGTTATGAGCCATGTTGCCGTGGTTTATCTGATATTCCGCTGTATTCCGGTTTTGCCGTTTTCTTCCTATGGCGCGGGGCGTGTGTTGCAGTGGAATAAAATTGTGTTTTTGGCGTTTGCGGTTGTTTCGGTTTTGCTGGTTTTTGTGTTTTAAATTGTAATAGCGAAAAAAGTCATTAATGGACATTACAATAATTTTTTTTTTGATATTGATGTTTTTTTGATGAATTATTTCGGAATTTTGAATACGAAAGTAAGAGAAGGGCGCAATTTATGTTAAAATGCGCTCTTCTCTTTTTGTAAAGTAAAGGCATGGACAGGCTTTCATTACTCACGGCTTGTTCTTGGAGGGCTTGGACTTATTGCGCTTGGAGGTGCTTTGTCTTTTGCCTTCCTTTTTTTGGTGAACTTCTTTTTCAGGAATGCTTAGATTTGGCATGAATGCAAAAATTAATAACATGCACCGCATACATCCAAGGCAATCATTTAAATAGTTGAGCATAAGGGGTTGTCTCCTTTCTATAGTGCTAAACAGCACAGATACTACATAAAGCCTATGTCCTACTCCTATTTAATATACCTGTTTTTAGGTTTCCGGTTACTCCACCATATATTTACCCAATAATTTGTCATCTCCTTCAAGACAGTGATATAATAAAGCAAACATTGCAAGGAGTTGATTTCATGCGTGAAGTTAATGACAGTACCACCAGAGATTTTAATGTGATTTCGACATTATTCCCAAATGAGTTCGCGATTGTAGAGATTGTAAACGTTGATTACAACATAGGAGAGCAAGTTGGGAAAATTTTAGGTCTTTGTGATAGCTTTGAGGAAGCATGGGATATAAGCTGCTCTTTTGATTCACGGGATACTATCGTAATTGAGGGGCTAAACCGAATGAGCGTGTTGGGAGGATTTGCGTGAAATACGTTGAGCTGTCTCCTAATGGCGCGGCACGTATACGTGTTGATTTGGCAACCAATGACGGTAAAGGCATGAAAATGGCTATGTTTTTGCTTGATACCGGTGCGACAAGAACGACAATTAACTCAAAAATTTTATCCGACTTGGGTTATGACAAAAAATGGATTGAAATTAATAAAATATCACTATAGCGGATTAATTCGAAATCGGTCTCGCCTATCGCAAAAAACGCGGTGAGGCGTTCGCGATTTTTTGCTCTGCCGAGACCGTTTCTCANTTTAATCCGC
>WQRQ01000097.1 GCA_009786685.1 Defluviitaleaceae bacterium | reverse complement strand
GGCCATTTGGATGAAGCTTTAGCGCGGCATGATGGCCTGATGAATAAATTCAAGGAAGAAGGTGGATACGAGATGGAAAGCCGACTAAAAGGCGTGCTGCGAGGGCTTGGGTTTAGTGAGGAGCAGTGGGAACAGCCCTTTGATACGCTTTCCGGCGGGCAGCGTACACGTGCGCTTTTGGGGCGGCTTTTGCTGGAGAGGAGCGACCTGTTGTTATTGGACGAGCCTACTAACCACCTTGATATCGAGAGCGTGGCGTGGCTGGAGGATTATTTGAAAAATTTTAACAGCGCGGTTTTATTGATTTCCCATGACAGATATTTTATGGATAAGGTCGTGACAAAAACGATTGAAATTGAAAATAAAAAATCTGTAGTATATAATGGTAACTACAGCTACTTTGTGCAAAAAAAAGCCGCCGACCGCGTTTTGGCGGAGAAGGCATTTAAGGAGCAGCAGAAAGAAATAAAACACCACGAGGCCGCGATAAAAACCATACGGTCGTTCCGTACGGAGGCGGCGATTATCCGCGCAAAAAGCCGCGAGAAGCTGCTCGCGAAAATAGACCGCGTAGACGCCCCCACACAAGACCCGTCAAAAATGCGCCTGCGCCTGAAGCCACGGATAAACTCGGGCAACGACGTCATTTTTGCGGAAGAACTAACCATGGGCTTTGACGGAAAAACGCTTTTTTCCTACGTAAGCTTTGAGGTGAAAAAGGGCGATAAAATCGCACTTATCGGGGCTAACGGGATAGGAAAGACTACGCTTATTAAAATTCTTGTAAACACGCTTGTACCCCTTGGCGGGCGGGTGCGTGAGGGCGTAAATGTGCGCGTTGGATATTATGACCAGTCCCACGCCTTCGACGAGGACGCCGAAAAAAAGACGATTTTTCAGGAGATGGCGGATACTTACCCAAGGCTTTCTCAGACAGAAATACGTACTACCCTTGCTGCCTTTATGTTTATCGGTGATGATGTTTTTAAGCCGATTTCCGCGCTTTCCGGCGGGGAGCGGGGTAGGGTGCAGCTGTCTAAAATTATGTTGGCAGGGGCAAACTTTTTAGTATTGGACGAGCCGACAAACCATTTGGATATTTTCTCCAAGGAGATACTGGAGGAGGCGTTGCGTGAGTTTAGCGGTACGGTGGTGTATATTTCGCATGACAGATATTTTATAAACAATACCGCAACAAAGGTGCTGGAGCTAACCGAAAACGGAGTAACCGAGTACGCGGGCAACTACGACTATTATATGGAAAAAAAAGCCATTGTCGTTTTGGGTGAAGCTTTGCCGGTAGCGGAGACCACCCAAAAAGAAGACTATCTCCGCAAAAAAGAATCCGAATCCGAAGCCCGAAAAATAAAATCACGCATAGCAAAAATAGAAGCAGAGATATCGGAAATTGAAAGTCAAATTTCCGACTGCGAAGAAAAACTCGAAGACGAAGAAATATGCCGCAGCGCAGAAAAAGCACAGGCCATCTTTGAAGAAAAAACCAAGCTGGAAGAAAAAATAACAGAGCTTTTTAATAAATGGGAGGAGCTACAGGCATGAAGGCAGATAAAACGGTAAATTTTCTTATGTATTTGGCGGGTATGGCGTTTAACCTTGCTATTATGGCGTTGTTGGCGTTTTTGGTGATAAATGCGTTTAACTGGGGTTTTGAGATTGGTGGCGGCTTTGCCGAGGAGATGGTTTATGTAGGACCCGACCATACGATTGAGTTTTATGTACCGTATGATATTTCTACGTCGGATATGGCGCAGCGGTTGGAAGATGAAGGGATTATTCCCAATAGGATGTTGTTTCAGTTGGAGTTATTTTTGCGGGGGAGCAGCTCCGATTTTTTGGCCGGTACTTATACGATAAATATGAGCATGAATAATGTGGAGCTTAACCGTGCTTTGCGGGTACGGCCACAGGAGGTTGCGCCGCATGAGGTTGTGCGGATACTGGAAGGGCAGACCATACGTGATATGGCGGCTTATTTTGAGGAGCGTGGGTTTTTTACCGCCGAGGAGTTTATTTTTGTGGCGCAGTACGGTCATTTTCCGTTTGCGTTTTTGCTGGATGTTCCTATGGATAGGCCTAATCGGCTGGAAGGATATCTTTTCCCGGATACGTACCAAGTTCCTATTAACCCAAGCCCTGCGGATATCATCATGCGAATGCTTCTTAATTTTGAAAATCAATTTGACGAGACGCTGCGCGACCGTGCCGAGGAGATGGGCTTAACGATGGACGAGGTTATTATCATGGCTTCCATTGTCGAGGCGGAGACGCGTGTGCATGTGGAATTTCCTATGGTTGCGCAGGTAATCCATAATCGCTTGGCCATTAATATGCGCTTGGAAATGTGTTCCACAGTAAAATATGCCATGGAAGACCCGCCGATACATTTGTTAAACGCCGATATCGAGAGATATGCCCACTCATTGCATAACACCTACCGCCATGACGGGCTGCCCATCGGGCCGATTTCTAATCCCGGGGGGCGTGCCTTGCGTGCCGTGCTTTGGCCTGCGGGTACGGAGTATCTGTTTTTTGTGCTTAGGAACGAAGAAACGGGCGAGCATCACTTCTCACGCACATATGCAGAGCATGACGCCGCCGCAAGAAGGTATCTGGGGCGGCAATAAAGCCGCCGGCTCTTTTAGAACGTATCTCTAATCATCATCGCGAGTTCCACATAAACTGTTAGGGCGAATGTGCCGTTGCGTAGCAGACGGACTTCTACTATGTCGCCTATGTTTTTTGCACGGACGGCGGCCTGTAGCTGCGGCATGTCGAAGATGGGTTGCCCGTCGAAGCTTGTAATTACGTCGTTTACGCGGATTCCCGCATTGTAAGCGGGGCGGCCTTCCTGGACGCCGGATACCAAGACGCCAAGTTCCGGGATTCCCCAGTATTCTGCGCGGTTGTGTACGTCTTCTGCCAAGGAAAAGCCGCTGATTCCTATTGCGGGGGTGCGGTAGTTTGCTATTATTTCCAATAATAGCGGCTCGGCGGTGTTGCTGGGTATGCTGTAGCCCATGCCTTCTACCGAGGACGGGCCTATTATTTGGGTGGTGGCTTGGTTTATCGTGACTCCTATTATCTCGCCTCTTGTGTTTACCAGCGGGCCGCCGCTGTTGCCGTAGTTTATGGCGGCGTCGGTTTGCAGTAGGAGTAGGGGAGTGTCGTCTTCTTCTTCGCGGCGGGGGTTTGGCGGGCGATTCATTTGGCGTTCTTTCGCGCTTATTATGCCTCGGGTTACGGATGTGCCTTCTCCCATGGCATTGCCCAAGGCCAGCACGTCGTCGCCTATCCGCAGCATGTCGGAATCACCAAAGGTAGCGAAGGCCACGACGTCTATCCCTGCTTCCAATAGCTGCTCTTTGGTGATGTACAGGACGGCCAGGTCGTAGTCGCTGTTGTAGCCCGTGGGGCGTGCGGAGATGGGCGGATTGCCTTCTATGCTGATGTCCCAGCGGTAGCCGTTGCGCACGATGTAGCGGTTTGTGGCAATAAAAATACGGTCGTCGGCGTCGGAAAAAATAATGCCCGAGCCGTAGCTTGTAGTGTTAAACGCAAAGCTATGTGCGTCGCGGTAGGTGGTAATGCCCACCACAGAAGGCGCGATTAGCTCCACCATATCGGAGATGGACGCTACGGTCGGCTGCTCAATGATTTGTTCAAATACATATGATATGTTTGTAAATGAAAGATTTTCGGCTGCGGGAGAATGCGGCGGCGGTGCAATCTCAGCCGCACCCCGAAAGTGCGCCCAACCGCTGCCTATACCAAAGCCCAGCGTACCTGTACCCAGCGTGCATACGATAAACAACGCGACGGCTGTTTTTAGCCATGATTTTTTAGGCGCAGGCTTTATTGTTTCCCGATAGAAGGAGGGAGGCTCCGGAGGGGGGACGGGGGTGTTTTGTTGTGGAGTTTGCGGGATGTCCTGCGGGACAAGTAAAAAACGCGCAAAGTTTTCGCTTTCCATGGGGATAGCTTCCGGTTCTTTGGGCGTTAGGTCTTTTTGGATATCTTCTTGTATTTGGGAAATTTCGGATAAACCGAATATGTCGTGTAGTTTTTTGTTTTCTTCGCTCAAGAAAATCACCTCCGAGGATGATATATCTTAGCATTTCCCCATGAAAAAGGTGTGAATAAATTGTTAATATTTGAAATACTAGTCATTCATCTTTCCACCTCTTTCTTGGAAAAGAATAATAGCAGGTATGTGCCGCCGCAGTGTAAAAAATAATTATATTTAAACTTCACTTTTCGTGATATTATGTATGGTAGGAGGTGAGCCAATGAATAAAAGCCATCTAACAGACCCTAGAATAACTATCGTTACCCAAAAAGTTTTGCAAGCTGCGAAAGATACATTGGGTGATAAGCTTGAAAAAGTAATTTTGTTTGGCTCATATGCCCGTGGTGATTTTGAGGCAAACTCGGACATTGACTTTTTTGTACTTGCAGATGTGCCAAATGAGGAAACAAACACTTGGCGTAATGGGATAGACGCACTTATCCCAAATATAGACTTAGAGCATGATTTGCTTGTGTGCATTCATGTAACAAGCAAGTTTATGTTTGACCGATATTTTCATGTGTTACCGTATTATCAAAATGTTGTAAAAGATGGGGTTGAATTGTATGCTTGATGAAGCCACAAAGGAATTGTCAAACTACAGGTTAAATCAAGCCCGCGATTGCTTACGGGTGTCTGAACTTGCCATAAAAGAAGGATTGTTTAAAGATTCACTAAACCGTTCGTATTATTGCATTTTCCATTCTATGCGGGCGGTTTTGGCATTGGATAATTTCGATTCAAAAAAGCACTCCGGCATTATTGATACATTCCGAAAAAGTTATATTAAAACGGAAAAATTTGACATCCATTTTTCTGCAATCATTGGCAATGCATTTAAAATGAGAAACGAAAGCGATTATCAAGATTTTTACTTTGTAGTGAAAGAAGAAACAATCAAGCAATCGGAAAATGCAAAGGAATTTCTTAATGCTGTAGAGGCGTTTCTAAAATAGCGAAAGAAGGAATAAAAATGCCAAACTTCACAAATAAATGCCCTGTATGCGAGCATGAAAAATTTGATATCATCGGCCAACTAAACGAAAAAAATCCGCCTGTGTCCATCCCCGACGGCAGTGCGATAGTAAGCTGTAATCACTGCGACCTAATTTATGTAAGCCCCATGCCGCACTGGAGCAAGGAAGACTACGCAAAGCTATACGACGCGACATATTTTACGCATTTGGCCTCGGAAGAAAATAAAAACTGGCTAAACATGCGAGAAAACGTAATCCCAAAAAAACGCTTTGAGATAATAAAATCCCACCTAAAAACGGATAAACGTAAGCTCCTAGAAGTAGGCGCGGGAGAATTCGCATTTATGTGCTGCTACATGGCCAAAGAAGGCTGGGAAATAACAGCTCAAGAGCCGGGCGAAGCCTTCCACGAAAAATTGCAAAAAATTAACGGTCTGAAAATCGAAACATCGGATATCACCGAGCTTGAGGGAGAGTATTCTGTAATCTTTGCGGATTCCGTGCTGGAGCATGTTCCCGACCCTGTGGCATATTACAAGCGGCTCGCGCAGTTGCTAACCCCCGGCGGTGTACTGTACACTGTCTCCCCAAACGAACGCTCCACGTACAACTTCCTGTTAAACATAATGGCGAAGCGAAAAGGCGCGTCGCCAAGCTATATCGCGCCATACAAGCCGCCGTATCATCTGACAGGCTTTACAAAAAAATCGTTGCAAATACTGGCAGAAAAAAGCGGGCTTACCTTGGCAAGCTATAAAAAAGCCGAGGATTACATGGCATTCCACGCGTTAAACTCGGGCAAAAGCGCGGCGTTAAAATACCCGCTTGCACTGATGTACTCACTGTCGCAGCGGGTTGGGCTGGGTACTAATGGCGAGGCTCTATTTGTAAAGGGGGAATGAAAATGAAAAACAAACCAATAGTAACACAAATAATGGAAGAAGCTGTAGATGTTTCTCAAAGGGTTTTCGGTGATGCGTTGCGGCAGGTGTGGTTGTATGGGTCTTGTGCTCGCGGAGATTCTGACGAGGATTCGGACATTGATTTTATGGTGGTATTGTCCGAGCCTATTGAAACATGGAAAATGCTTGATACCGTGTATTGCGATTTTTCCATTAATATTCTTAATCGTTATGGCGAGTTGCCATCCGTGTTAATCACGGACATAAATAAATTTAACAGCGGCCAAGGACAACTATACAAAAATGTAAAAGAAGAGGGCGTTTTGTATTATGGAAAATGAAATAGTACGCGGGCATATGAAAAAAGCCTGTAGCAATTTAAAAGGTGCACAGGTGTTGTTTGAAAATGAGGTGTATGATAGTTCGGTAAGTTCGTCTTATTACGCAGTATTTCATGGTGTTAGCGCATTGCTTGCCGTTAAAGGATTTGAATTTAAAAAGCACAAGACAGTGATTAGTAAATACAACGAGGTGTATATACACGCCGGTTTAATTGGAAGCGCAAGTTTTAGGGCGTTAACCTCTTTGTTTAGCCGAAGAATGGAGGGCGAATACGAAGCGACTACATTTATCGGTAAAGAGGGCGCAAGTGCGGCATTGCAACAGGCAAAGTTGGCGGTGCAGGATATAATGGAATATTGCAAGGCTAATAATATTTTGTGGGAAGAGTGTAGTCGTTAAATAGGTATATGACTTTCAAGAGGTGAATAAAATGGATTCCAAAAAACCGATAAGTGAAGGGTATTCAGAAATGGGCGAATTTTGGCTTGCAGATTCGCCTGATTCAAAAATCATTTGTATGCTTTCTGTTGGCGCAAGAGATAAGGTTAGTTTGCGGTTTTATAACGATTTCCCCGGTTATGATACGATTCGCATGATGTTTGATAAAAGAGGTGGAGAATTCGAGGCAATACATGGTCGTACTCGTAGTGGTCTTATGGTTGGACTATTTAAGTGTATACATCTCGGCAGCGCAATTCATGCAAATTATATGTTGATTGGCAAAGATTTACCAAGATACAACAAGCTTGAAGACTACAAATTTAATCATATAAGCGCAATGTACCACGATGTTCGCGAATGGCTAAGGGGTACATTGAAACTTGATAACAAAGACCATGACAACGGAAATATGAATATAAAAATGAGAGAAGTGCCTTCGTTCAAATTTAATGATTGCGAAATAAAGCTAAATTATCATTGGAATTTTAGCCACAAAGAATCTGAACTAACAAGTGAAAATATTTTTTTGTTTAAGTTTGATATCGACACAGAAATAGGTACAATCATGAAATACACGGACATTTTTGGAGATTTTCTTTTGTTGTGTGTAAACGCACCTGTTGTCACAAAATTTTTGAATGTAGGGACGCACGATTCCAAAGATAAAATCCAAGTATTATTTCAAAAAAGAGAAAGTAGCAAGCAACGAGACCCAAAATTTAGTGAGGTTATTTCATACTGGACTCTTTCAAACGATTTTCAAAATATTCTTCATGGATGGTTTCAGCTTGGTCTTGATAGGGAAACCAGAGATGCCATTGCACTATATGTAGAAAGTCAAACAAGCAATTCTGTAACTGAAATATCATTTCTGATTTTATATCAGGCTTGCGAGGGAATAGCGAAGCGTGTTGAACCAACGAAATATAAAAAGAAACATGCTAAAGGTTTGATATTTGAGTTTCTTTGCTGTGCCGCCGCGCCATTGATTGATTTTTTAGACTATGTAGCTATTGCAGAATTATCACACAAAATGAATGAAACAAGAAAATATTGGATTCACAATAGTGGAAATGTCGCAAAAGGTGATACATATGGCGGTTTTAACCTTGTGGCAATTAATAAACTTTTATCTTATTCACTCAGAGTGTATCTGCTCAGTAAAGTGGGGGTATCCCAAGATATTATCAAACAATGTTTATCGCCATATCAAGGTATTGGCTTTTATATGCTTGAAGAATTGAAATCAATGGATTCTAATTGTGGAGATACCCAAGTAGATGATTGCTACGAAAGTATGAAAACTCCCTAATTTGGACATTTTTTTCATTATGCATATTCATACTTTCGTTCATCGTGGTGAGCCTAGGCTAGCGTGCATTTTGGTTATAACCACTCCGACCCGCATAAACACAGGATTATCACCGACAAAACCGTCCCTGTGACAACAATTGCTCCCTGTCTTAGCAAATGGATTTTTAATTCCACGTCGCGCAGGGTAGGGTTTACGCTTAAAAATTCGCGGGTGCTGTTGTTTGCTTGTTGCAGAAGGGTTGACCAGAAGGAAAAGTCGCTCCATTGGTTTGGGATTAGCCATGGGGGCAGGGCGTTAAGCACGAAGGGCAAAAGCAATGCGAAGGCGATTAGCCCCATCAGTGAAGCAAAAAAACGCGAACGCACCACCGCGTTTTTTTGCGAAACGGTATTAACGAACCGCACTACGCCGTACACCGCAATCACCAAAACAGGAAGCAACGCCATAAACCGAGCGAGTGCCAACGCACCGCCCATGATTACATAATCCGGTACGCCTAATCCTGCGGAAACCGCAAAGCTTTCCGCGTCGCTGCGTGTGGGGAAGAAGCGCGCAAATGGCGTGCGCTGTGGGTGGGAGATTCCGCCGGAAAGCTCCGCCGCTGTCCAGCTTTGCGATGTGTCTTCTATATGGAAGGGTATGAGGGCTAAATTTGTCGTGCCTCGGAATATACCGCGCACTGTGCGGGTTTCTTCATTTACATATACTTGCTGGCCTATGATGTCTGTGCTTCCCCATAGGGTGTGGGCGAGGGCTTCGGAGATGGCGATGCCGTGGGCGTCTATCGCGCCGGGGGCGTTGCCCGCGATGTATGGGGAAGGCCATACCAGCGTCGCGTCGCCCGAGAAGGAAATCGCGTTGACATGAGATGTCCTTGCACCGACGGTTAGCTCCGCCCGGTCTTGGTTCCAAAAGGTTGGCCAAAATGACCCGCTTTCGTAATTTGCAATGGAAAACTGCCGCGCACGGAAGGCCGTGTCACCGCATATCGGCGCATTAAACCGCAGAGAAACAGGGGAAAATCGCCCGATTGCATTAGCCTCCCGAAAGCCAAGCACCAGCAAAATGCAAAGCAAGCCCCAAGTTAAAACACGTTTGAAAATCGCCATCAGCCGTCCACCCTTATTCTGTCGCCTGCGGATACGGCCTTGTTGCTGCCTGTGATTACTTGGCTGTTTCGGCTTACCGCGCCCATCACGGATACCATTTCGCTGTCTTGCGCGACGATTACCACATTTGCGCGGAACACCACGTTTTGCAGTCCCATGATGGTACTGCGTTGTTCCACCACATGCAGAAAATACCCCGCATTGTCGGAATTTAATGCAGAAACAGGTACGCTCATATCATAATTTGCGCGACGCAAAATAATCTGCACGTCTACGCGTTGGCCTATGTTCCAGTTGCTGTCGGGCAGGGCGATTGTGATGGATACGAGGTTGTTATCGTCCGGTTGAGAAATGCTCGACACCACGCCCGTGACTGTTGGCGTAAAAAACATGCTCCCGCCGCCCGTGGTAACTTGGCTTTCGCTGCCGACGGAAAGACGCTCTGCTTGTGTGTGTGTGATTTGCATATGCGCTTCGAAGCCGCCGCGATTTGTGTCGCGCAGGGCTACTATGGGCGCGTTGCCCGTGACCTCTCCCGTTTGCGCCACAAAGGAAATCACCCCGCTGTAGCGAGAATACAGCACCCCGTTTGTGTAAATTATTTCGTCGAGTGCGTTTATGTCTGCTTGCTTTGCGGCGATGTCCAGTTGCAGTGTTGTTGCGGTGATTGTGTTTTGTGCGGTGGTGTCTGCGGCGGCTTGCTGCGCGGCTTGTAATGCCGTTGCGGCGTCTTCTGTGCGGCGGGCGGCTTGGCGGCGGCTTTCTTCTGCTTGGGTTATTGCATTTTGCAGGATGGTTTCGGGGTCGTCTATGTTGGTGTCCTCCAGCCTGCGTTCGGCGGTTAGTTGGTTGTCCGTCGCTCGGTTTTGTGCGGTTTCTAATGCGGTGGTTGCCGTGCGTATGTTGGTTTGGAAGTTTTCGTGAGCTTGTGTAAGTGCGGTTTCTGTGTCTTCCAGTCTGCGTGTGGCGGCGAGTAGGTTGTCGGCGGCGCGGGTTTTTGCTGTTTGTACGGCTTCTTCTGCGCGTTCGAGTTCGTCTTGGTTTGCTGTGGTAAAGTTGCGTTGGGCTTGGGACAGGGCTTCTTCTGCGTCTTCTACTCGGCGTGCCGCGTTTAATATGGCCGGCTCCGCGGTGTTTTGTGCTTGCTCCAATGCGTTAAATGCCGCGTTTATTATGTTTAGGTCGTCTGTATTCCATGCCCGCATTAACGACCACTCTGCGGCGTTTATTGCGTCTTGGGTTTGCCGTCTTGTTGTTTCGTAGTCGTCGCGGGCGCGTTGCAGGGCGCGTTGGGCGTTTTCTATGGCCGTGAGGTCGCTGTCTCTTGCTCTGCGGTTTTGGATTTCTTCCAAGGTCGCTTGTGCTTCGGTTATGTCGGCGTCGCCTTGTTCTCGGGTGGAATTGTAATCCTCCAATGCCCGCTGATGATTACGCATTGCATTTTGAATCGCGGTGTCGTCGGTGGTTGCGTTAAGTAATGCCAACTGTGCGGCGGCGATATCCGCCTCGCCCTGCGCTATCGTGGCGTAAAAATCTTCCAACGCCCGCTTGTGGTTGCGTTGGGCGTTGGGTGATAACTCGGTGGCCTCGGCTATGTTTGTTTCGCCCTGTGCTACGGTGGTTGCGTAGTCTTCTTGGGCGCGGCGAAGGTTTCGTTGGGCGGTGTTTATGTCCTCGACGCGGTGCAGTCGCTCTAGGTCGAGCAGCATTCTGTCAAGGTTTGCGGCCTCGCGTATGCGTGTTTCTTCTAATAAATACGGCTCGAAAACGGCGATGATGTCGCCTCGCTCGATA
>WQRQ01000096.1 GCA_009786685.1 Defluviitaleaceae bacterium | reverse complement strand
GCAACCTCCACACCCACGTCCGCCACATCCGCCTCGACCCGTTCCGCCACCCGCTCGTCCCGTCCCCATGCCACCACCACGTCCCATCATTCGGCCGATTCCCGTGCCAGTGCCAGTACCTGTACCTGTTCCGCCGCCGCCTCCACCACGCCCCATCGTCCGTCCCGTTCCTGTGCCTGTTCCTGTTCCCGTTCCGGCTCCGCCGCCTGTGCTTAGGCCGCCCGTCCCATTCATGGATTACGGCCCGCAGCCCATCGTCGTTAATATCGAAAAGGCCACCCTCGACAACGATTTCTACCGCCAAACCCTTTGGACGGGGCCACACATGCAATCGACACTCATGTGTATTCCGCCCGGCGAAGACATCGGCCTCGAAGTCCATCCCGACAATGACCAGTTTCTGCGCCTCGAGCAAGGTCAAGGTCTCGTCCAAATGGGCGACGCTCAAAACCGATTGCCCTTCCGCCAAACCGTATTCGCTAACTCCGCCGTTTTTGTTCCCGCAGGCACTTGGCACAACATCACTAATGTCATGCTCTCATAAACCCAATGTGCTTATAGTAAATAGAAATTCCCCTCGGCTTGGAAGTGATGGCTGTTACGGTTACACGCTCAATCAACTCGACAATCGTTTCTCTGTCCGGCTCGGTGATTTTGGCGTGCTTTTTCAAAAGAGCGATAAATGTTTCAACATCGTTTTCCGTTTCACTCTGTCTCACAATGGATTTCGATAGCTCTTCCGCTTGTGACATCAATTCCTGTTTTTCTTCCTCATATTTCTTCGCATATGCCGAAAAAATATCCGTTGAGCTGCCGCTTAATACAGATTTTTCAAAGGCAACCTGCAAAAGCTTTTCTAACTCGTCAAGTCGCTTGTTAATTTTTTTGAGTGCAGATTTGTCGTGCTTTAACTGCGTACCTGTTGACCGTGTCTTGATTTCGCGGAAGCGTTTTTTAGCGGCGTTTTCGTCCAAGAGGATATCTGCTGTCTTTTCGCGGATGTCGGCTATAACCAGCTCCATCAAAACGCTTTCGGTAATAAAATGTGAAGAGCAAGCGGCCTTGCCTTTTTCTCTGTATGTACGGCAATTATAAGAATGAAGCACCTTGTTGTCATTGCCCTTCACCTTATAACGAAAATTGTTGCGCATCATTTTGACATTGCAATCTTCGCACATTATTAATCCTGAAAACGGGGCGGTCTCCCCTGTTTTTGCGCAACGAACCCGGCCAAGCTTTGCATTGATATCAAAGACCTCCTGCCAAGCCTCTCGGCTTACTATAGGCTCGTGGGTATCCCTTGCGATGTGCCAATTTTCAAAAGGCTGAGGCACAGCCTTTTGATTTTTGTAGCTTATGGTTCTGCGCTTTCCTGTGGCGATGTCTCCTCGATAGACGGGATTGTCGAGCATTGACCGTACTGTACGTGGCGACCATTTGTTTAAACGGCCTTTTTTGCCTGGTTTTCCGACTTTTTCTGCGTAATAGTGGCTTGGTGAAGATATGCCCTCTTTATTGAGTGTCGTTACTATTGAACGTACCGATACTTTTTGAAGACGCATATCAAAAATTTGTCGCACTATGCTTGCTGCATAGGGGTCTATTACAAGTCGATGTTTGTCGTCAGGGGATTTTTCGTAACCATATGGAGGTTGGTTTGCGCGAAAAAGTCCCTTCTCGTCTTGCTTGCGGAAAACAGTTTTTATTTTCTCCGAAGTGGTCTGGCTATGCCATTCGTTAAAAACGAAGTAAAACGGTAGCATCTTTAGCGCAGGACATTGTGGGTCGGCAGTATCGAGTCCTTCTTGAATGGAAATAAATCGCACACCCATTTCTTCGATTTTTTCAAAGTACATACCGCTTTGAACCCAGTTTCTACCGAAGCGGCTGGTGTCTTTTATGACGATTACGTTGATTTCTCCACGTTCAGCAGCGGCGTACATATCCTTAAAGCCTTTGCGGTCAAAATTTGTACCTGTTCGGTCATCGTCATAATACACTTTTGGTATTTGCCAACCCTTTTCCGCTACATAGCCTTTTAGTATGTCAATCTGATGCTCGATTGACACAGAAACACCTTTTTTATCCTCTTTGCTCAATCGAGCATAAATAGCCGGACACCATTTTACCTCTTGCGTCATAGTGTTTACTCCTTTCCGTTGACGCAATAAATCATCTCTGACAATCAAATCCCATGTCAAACAATGCTCTACGCACGGCAAGGTTAATTAGTGCTGTCGTAATATCTTGACTATCTTTAAAAAAACTTCGCACGGCATATTCTTTACCTCCAATATTATATATACGTACCGCCTTTTTTTCTGCGTGCAATTTAGATTCTTCTTCGGTTGCCATATGTAATTGCGTTGCTGTTATCATGTATCGCTCCTCCCAAAAATTGATTTGCTTTTAAACATTAATATTATATGCTGTCGCTTTCCTTCAGGTGATTATCTTTCGACACATCAGATTATGTAATACAGCGATTGTACCCTGCATAAGTATAACTTGTCTAGGTTTGTACAAACGCGAAAGGGGTTTTTTAAATGGGTAAATATAAAGGACTGACTACACAAAACGCGGAGCTTTCTGCGGCGCGGCATGGCACAAACGCGCTTACAAAAAAAGCGCGGGTGAGCTTTATGCGACGGTATTTAGCTAGCTTTGGCGACCCTATTATCAGGATTTTGCTTTTGGCTTTGGGGGTTAATCTGTTGCTTTTGTTCCGTGACGCCAACTGGTACGAGAGCGTGGGCATAGCCATCGCGGTGCTGCTGGCAACTCTTATTTCCACTTTATCGGAATACGGAAGCGAAACGGCCTTTGAAAAATTGCAGCAGGAAGCCGCAAACATAAAATGCCGCGTAAAACGCGACGGAAAAATAACGGAGCTTGCCATCGACGAGCTGGTGGTGGGTGACATCGTATGCATAGGTGCAGGTGAGCGAGTGCCTGCCGACGGCGTGCTGGTGAGCGGCGAAATACATGTAGACCAGTCCGCACTAAACGGCGAGACAAAGGAAGCCTGCAAAACCGCGTGCGTAAAACGCTCACGCAATATAGACGCGTTGATGTGCGAGACGAGGGGCGATTTTTTATCGACGACGGAGTTGTTCCGGGGCAGTGTGGTGTGCGGCGGCGAGGGCATTATGTGCGTTACCCGCGTGGGCGACGGTACATTCTACGGACAGCTTGCGGTGGAAATCCAAGAGGCCACAATAGAAAGCCCGCTAAAAGCCCGCCTTGCGCAACTCGCCAAGACAATAAGCCGCTTTGGATATGCCGCGGCTGTTTTTGTTGTGATTGCAAATTTGTTTAATTCAATTGTGATTGCCAACGGCTTTAATTGGGCCGGGGTGATGGCGCATGTGAGTGATTTTTCCATGGTGTTCCCCGATGTGATGATGGCGGTAACGCTGGGAATTACCGTGATTGTAATGGCCGTACCCGAAGGTCTGCCCATGATGATTACGGTTGTGCTTTCTGCAAATATGCGCAGAATGCTAAAAGATAACGTACTCGTACGCAAGCTTGTAGGAATTGAAACATCGGGCAGCATGAGCATCCTATTTACAGACAAAACAGGTACATTAACCCGTGGCGCATTGGAGGTAGTAAGCTTTATCACACCCGAAGGTCGGGTTTTTGACTCAGATGAATTTAGGACAACACCGATGTACGAGCGCGTCGCGCTGAACTGCTTTTATAATAATTCTGCGATGCTTGCCACAAAAAAAATGCGCACCATGGCTATAGGCGGCAACTCCACCGACCGCGCACTCCTGGAATATATAAAAGAAAACGCAGCGAGGCTGCCATTATGCAAGAAGGATTCTTCCAAGCCGTTTAACTCCAAGGATAAAATGTCGATGGCGACAGTAAGCGGCGAGGTTAACAAGGTACTGGTAAAAGGCGCACCCGAGATTCTGCTACCACTATGCCGCGACGTCCTACGCGAAAGCGGAAAAGCAGCACTACAATCCCAAGCCCGCGAAGGTATGCGCCTACTAGCCCTATGCGAAGGCGATAACGAGGATTTACGCAATCTGGTGCTGGTGGGCTTTATAGGAATCCGTGACGAAATCCGCCCCGAAGCAAAGGCCGCAATAGACGAAGTACGCGGCGCAGGCGTACAAGTAGTAATGGTAACAGGCGATAACGTAGACACAGCGACATGCGTGGCAGCGAAGTTAGGATTAATCCCAAACGACCGGGGTCAAGGGGACGCGTCCCCTTGCAGGGGTTTGGGGACAGCGTCCCCGAGAACTACGGTTTTAACAAGCAGAAACCTAAACCAAATGAGCGACGACGAGGTTAAGAAAATTTTGCCTTCGTTGCGTGTGGTTGCGCGGGCTTTGCCTTCTGATAAGGGGCGGCTTGTGCGGCTTTCGCAGGAGATGGGGCTGGTTGCGGGTATGACGGGGGATGGGGTTAATGACGCGCCTGCGCTAAAAAAGGCCGATGTTGGGTTTGTTATGGGGGACGGGACTGAGATTGCTAAAGAGGCGGGCGATGTTGTTATTTTGGATAATAATTTTGCGTCTATTGTGAAGGCTGTTTTGTATGGGCGGACTATTTTTAAGAGTATTAGGAAATTTTTGATTTTTCAGTTGACTATTAATTTGTGTGCGGTGGGGGTTAGTGTTATTGGGCCGTTTATTGGGGTTCCGATTCCTGTTACGGTTATCCAGATGCTGTGGATTAATATGATAATGGATACGCTGGCAGGGCTGGCCTACGCGGGTGAAACGCCGCTTGCAGAATATATGCAGGAGAAGCCAAAGCGCAGAAATGAGCCTATTATTAATAGATATATGTATAGCCAGATTTTGGCTACGGGCTTTTATACTACTTTGTTGGGTCTTGTGTTTTTTTCGCTTCCGTTTTTTGAGGATGTGCTTACGGCGTTTTTTGCACTGTTTATATTTGCGGGCGTGTTCAACAGTTTGAATGCTCGTACGCATAGGCTTAATGTTTTTGCTTATATTTCGCGTAATAAAATGTTTATTGGGATTATGCTTGCGGTGTCGGTGTTGCAGATTTTGCTTATTTATTTTGGCGGTGCTGTTTTTAGGACTACGGGACTTAGCTTTAGTGAGTTGTCGTTGGTGTTGATTTTGGCTTCCAGCGTGGTGTTTGTGGACTTTGGGCGTAAGCTGTTTTTGCGTCTTAACGGGCGCAAAGGGTTTATATAGGGCGCAGAAAGCGAAGCGCACGCGCCGCTGACATTTTCTAAGGTTTTGTCAAAGGCTTGACGATATAGAGGTAACGGAGCAATTAATCTAAAAGCCAAGGAGTGGTGAAGTTGAGTATAGTAAATTTAAGCGGGCTTGCCGTAACGGAAGCTTCTTATCGCAGAGCCAGGCAATTGGTGGATGAAAAACAGGGTAACAGAAAAACTGCAAACGAGGTGCTGGAATACCTTCGCAGCATGATGCCCGGTTGGAATATATCAACGAGTGCCTCCAACTGGGGCGAAGGCGCACGTAACATCGAGATTTCTCAGCAAACGCTGGAAAACATGGCGCGTGACCCCGAGGCAATGGTGCGCTACAAGGCATTAATCCTGGACTTGGAAGAAGCAGTGCCCGGATTAGAAGAATGGAAAGCACAAAACCCCGGCAAGTATCTGGAATTTGGCCTCGCTTTTGGCGACGACGCACATAAGGGCGTAGGGCTAATCCGCGACCTGCTTGGAGTAGAAACCCGCACAGAGTTTGAGCTGCCCGCCCAAAAGCAGGTATGGGCAGAGCTAATCTCACAAAAGCTGGAAATGCTGAACGCAGGAAGAAGTGAAAACACACGGGATGGCTCTTATAGCTGGCTTGCGTAGGTTAAAATAAAAGATTAAAAAAAGCGGCTGATGGGCCGCTTTTTCTATTGAGGTCGCCTTGATTATCCGTGTAATTCCAAAAACCCGTCGGGGTCGGCAATGGCATGGAATGCAAGCTTTGCAGAAAGGTCGCGGTTAAACGGAAGCGGGAAGCGGTCGGCACGCCAACTGGTAGCGTCGCAAAGCCCCCACAGTGTAACGCGATGGATTGCGTCGGAGTGATAACGGAAAATTTGGAAAAGCCGCGCATACAAAACCGCCTGCTGCATTTCGAAAAGCTCGGGCATTATGTCGTGGCCGAGTGCGCCTTGGGCGGTGATATCCAACTCGGTTATGCTAATAAGAAAATCATCGCCAAGCTCGCGGAAGCGTATGATGGAGTTTTCTACATGCTGCGGATTTGTGCGTAGGTTGTAATGGCCTTGCATTCCTACGCCGTGGATGGGGACGCCGTTTTCGCGTAATTCTTTTATCATATGGAAGGCGGCCTCGCGCTTGCCGACATTGTCCATATTGTAGTCGTTGTAAATGAGAATCGCATTAGGGTCGGCGGCATGTGCTGCACGGAATGCGATTTCGATATACTCGTAGCCGATGGCCGCAAGCCATGGTGTGGGTCGGAGGTGGCTTCGCCAATCGGACGGGTTTAGCCCAACGGGGACGGAGCTTGGGAAGGCCTCGTTAACCACGTCCCACACGATAACCTGACCTTTGTAGCGTGTCACTACCTCGGTGATATGCGTCACAAGATTGTCGATTGCCTCCTCGCGGCTTATGCCTGCGGGGTTCATCCAGTCGGGAGACTGCGAATGCCATGCAAGGGTGTGACCAATCATGTACATACCGCTGTTCAGTGTTTCGCGCACGATTTCGTCTGAGACGTCAAATGTGAACTGCCCCGGACGTGCTTGAATTGCGTCGGGCTTCATATCATTGCCCGCCGTGACAGAATTAAAATGGTGGCGGATAAACTCCAGCCGCGTTCCGCGCATATCACGCGGCACAACCGCCGTCCCAAACAGGAAATAATCCTCGTAAATCTCAAACAATCGCGGTAACGTATCGTCAAAAGCATACTCCACGGAAATACTGCGGAAGCTCACATCGTCAATAAAAAAGTCCGCAGTCGCGCCCGAGCCGTCGGTTTCGATATACACATTTACCACGTCGAAGCCGTAAAACGGAAGCGTGCCGCGCATAAATGTCCATTCACCCGGCTGCGCCCTTACGCGGGCTTCTGTGCCGTTAAAGCCGCGCCATGTGGGGCTGCCGTCCAGCATAAATTCTGCCGTAATTTGAAAATTTGTCGCCCCCGTGGCGTCGGTGGGCTTAACCCAAAGCGTAAGCTCGTACTCGCCAAAAGGCTCGGAGCGGTCGGTAACATCCACGGTAATCCCATTCCAAGAAGCCGTGCGCCCCGTAATCAGCAAAGAATAATCACCCGCCCGTGCCGTCTCATTTGTGCGCGTAACAACACCCGCTCCACGCGCAGAAAACCCATACGTCCCCGTTTCGAAGGAAAAATCGCCCGGCTCGGGGATGTAAATAACAGGCTCGGAAACAGCAAGCGGGGTAGGCGAAGGTGCGGGCGAGGGCGTTGCCGCCGCCTCGATTTCCTCCACATGCTCGGTGGCATTATCTTCGTAAGATGTTGCCCCACACGCTGCGAAAATTAAAAAAACTAAAATTGGCAAATATCTCATTACAAAGCCTCCTTAAATTTATCCTTGCAGCCTTCCAGTAAGGTTTTAATTTGTGCGGCGCAGGCTTTGTATACGTCTAAGCTGCCGCCGTAGGGGTCGGAGATGTCGGTTTTGCTGCCTGCATACTCGCCTAGGGTGTAGGCGTTTGCAGTGGGGCAGGCGGCTTTTATGTGCATTAGGTGGGCTTTGGTCATGGTTAGTATCAGTGCGGAGTTTTCTATAAGGTCGCGTTCGGCGGGTTGTGCTTTGTGGGCAGAAAGGCTTAGGCTTAACGCTTCCATGGCAAGGACGGCGTTTTTGCTGGCAGGTGAGCCGCCAAACGCACTTACCCCTGCCGAGGTTACGGTGATTTTTAGGCTTTCGCTCGCAAACATGGCGGCTGCCAGGGTGGCCGCCATAGGCGAGCGGCAGGTGTTGCCTGTACATACAAATAAAATGCTAGACATCAATTACACGTCCTTCCGCGGCTTTGCGCATTCTGTCCATGATTGCTACGCCTATGCCGCTTTCGTTTACGGCTTCGGCATAGATTTTGCCTACTCCCATTTGGTCGAATTTTCGCAGACACGCGAATAGGTTGCGTGCCATGGCCTTATCGTCACCGCCGAGTACAAGAATCTCCGCGTTGGAAGGCGGATATGGGAAACAACCGCGTGTCTTCTCCTGTAAAAGAATACCCACGCGGTGGTCGGATTCTTCTGCGCATTTAGAAATATATGCAGCGACGTCGATAGCATTGCCCGAAATCAGCGTCATCTCCGCACGGGGGGCGTAGTGCTTGTATTTCATGCCGGGTGCTTGCGGCACGGCGACATTTTTTGGAGTGTCGTGGGTTGGTAGTTTTGTGACTAAGCTGATTCTTTCTGCGGTGATTGTGCCGTGGCGTAGGATTTTTGGGTGGTCGCCTGTGATGTCTATTACCGTGGATTCCAGACCTATGGTCGCGCTTCCGCCGTCCAGGGCGGTTATGTCGCTGCTTTCGGATTCAATTTTCGGGAAATCCTCCAATACATGCGACAGGGCTGTGGGGCTTGGCTTGCCCGATTTGTTTGCGCTGGGCGCGGCGACGATTCCCGCTTCTTTTAAGAATGCCATTGCCACGGGGTGGGCGGGCATTCTTATGCCCACCGTGGATGTGGATTTGTCGGGGTGGCCGCCCACCCATGCGGGCAGTGTGAATTTTTTATTGGCTACCAACGTAAGCGGGCCGGGCCAGTAGGCCTTTATTAACTCGTAGGCGTATGGCGGTGGGTTGTTTGCGAGTTCTTCAAACTGCTCCGTGTTTGTGATATGCAAAATAAGCGGGTTGTCGCCGGGGCGTCCTTTTTCGGAATACACCCGCGCCACCGCGCTTGCATTAAAAGCGTCCGCACCCAGCCCGTAGACCGTTTCCGTAGGGAAGACAACAAGCCCGCCCTCGCGGATACGTTCGGCGGCATGTACAGCCGCTTTTTTCATCTGTGCATTGGAATACACGCCTTTTGCCGAAGCCACCGCTTTGTCCCAAAGCTCATAGGTGGATTCTCCAAGTACAGCGTCCAGAAAATCAATAATCAAGCTGCTGTCCCGCAGCATTTTTTATATTTTTTGCCGCTCCCGCAGGTGCAGGGGTCGTTACGGCCTACCTTTGTCTCGTTACGCACTATGGTATGCGAGCTTTTTTGCTGCTTATACAGGTCTTTTTGCTCCTCGGGTGTGAAAATATTTTCCCACTCGTCGAGGCTGTACAATGCGTCGGCCTTATACTCCACCATCTGCTTGTACAAACGGTCAAACTCTATCGTAAAGGATATTGCCGTGTTTTCATCAACCTCCGTAAGCGGCGGAAGGCCGTCTACACATTCATGGATTCCGTCGAGCCATGCACACATTTGTACGTTGGTTAGGCGCAGCTCCTTTGCCAAATCCGCGATTGTGCCTTCGATTTTGGATTTTTTCTCCTTTAACAAGCTTACATATACGGCTTTTTCCTTTGCCAAATATTCATCCCATACGTGCTTTACGGGCTGGTTTTGCGTGTCAAACGCCAAGCGTTTCCATGCGTCTAATAAAAGCATGTTGCTCATCTCCTCTGGGTTTTGTGGTTATATTTGAAAGTTTACCATCTTTTTTTGAATATGTAAAACAGACGCCCGGTGATGATTTTTGGCTTGGGAATGAAATTTGCATTAACGTGTCCTTCCCTTCATATATTTTTTAGGGGTGAGTTTATTTGAACAAGAAAAAAATCTTAACAGGTGCATTAATATTAACCGCGGCGGGAGTAATTACGCGGATACTTGGTTTTGTGTATCGCATTTACATGAGCAATCTCATGGGCGCAGAAGGCATGGGGCTGTATCAGCTTATTATGCCGGTGTACACATTGGCGTGGAGTATCGCTTGTGCGGGGTTTAATACGACGGTGAGCAAGCTAACCGCACAGGAGCGGGCAAAGGGCGAGTACGGCAACATGTCGCTTATGTTAAAGCAGAGCGTGGTTATTACCTCGGTGCTGGGGATTTTGCTTACGTTTGCGTTGTATTTTGGTGCGGAGCTTATGGCGGTTTATTTCTTTAATGATATGCGTACGATGTTGCCTTTGCAGATACTGTCGTTTGCATTCCCGTTTATGGCGGCGGGNACTTGTATTCGTGGGTATTTTATCGGATTGCAGGAGACTAAAATCCCCGCGATTAATCAGGTCTTGGAACAAGTCGTAAGGATGATTGTAATCTACTTTATCGCGGCGGCGTTTGTACCCAGGGGACTTGAGTATGCCGCCGCCGCTGCGCTAATCGCGATTGTGGCGGAAGAAATCTTCTCGTTTGTGTTCGTTTTTATTGCCTACAAGCGGCATAAACGCGGGCTTCGTCAGCTTTTATCCAAAACATCTAAGACGCAGCAAGCGGAGCGTGCGCGTCCTACGCTAACTGCAATGCAGAGCTTTGTGCTGATAATGACAATGGCATTGCCGCTTACGGGCAATCGTGTGGCGGGGTCGTTGCTCACGGCCTGGGAGAATGTACTTATCCCGCGCCAGTTGCAGGTTTATGGGCTGCCCGCCGCTGAGGCAATCAGCGAGTTTGGGCGGATACAGGGGATGGCGATTCCGCTGATATTTTTTCCGACGGCGGTGCTTACCGCGCTTAGTGTCACGCTTGTACCTGCCGTCTCGGAAGCGGCAGCGGCAAGGGACATGCGTGGGATTTCTTCCATTGCGTCCAAGGCATTGCTTTTTGCGGCGGTTACGGGAATGGGCGCGGCTTCGTTGTTTTTCTTCTTTGCGCATGAGCTGGGAATGGCCATTTATAATCAGCCCATTGGCCTTATGCTGCAATTGCTTGGCATAATGTGTCCCTTTATTTACATGCAAATATTGCTGTCGGGTGTGCTTAACGGGCTGGGCTGCCAGATGTTTATTTTCCGAAACAGCCTTATTTCTTCCGGGATATGCATTGCGTTTATTTTTCTGCTTGTGCCGCATTTTGGGCTTGTGGCTTATATTTTTGGCTGGCTTGTCAGTCTTGTTGTGGTTATCGGGCTTGGGTTGCACAAGATACGGCAGTTTATGCCGCTGGATATGCAGTTTAGTCGCTGGCTGCTGCGTCCCTTGCTTGCGGCGGCGGCGGCGGGCTTGGTCGCTCGGCTGGCAGCAGACAGGTTTTTAC
>WQRQ01000095.1 GCA_009786685.1 Defluviitaleaceae bacterium | reverse complement strand
CCGCCGCCTTGGGAAGATGTTACGCGTTTTATTAATGTGACGGGGATTCATCCGCTGGTGGTTGCGGCTTGTACCGTGGCGATTGTTGCGGTGTACAAGCTGCTTGCCCGAAAAAAGAAGATTTCCGAAAAATGGAGCGAGCTGCGCGGCAACCAAAAAGAAAGCCGTGCCTTAAACACCCTCGGCTCGTTTGGTATGGCGGCATTTGTAATAGTTTTCGGCTTTATATTTGCGCCAAGCTCTTCATTTGGTGGTGACCATGTCTTTCATATGAATGCAACATGGGGCGATATCCGCATGGAGGCGCGGCATTGGGAATTCCCGATTGAATTAGAAGAAAGCAGAATGTACTCCGTAGACCTACGCACCACGGGCAACGGCTTTTTAGCCGCAGTAAGCTTTATAAGCCCCTACGGAAGTCGCACATTTTGGGAAGTCGGCGAAAATATCTCGCATTCGTTTGGGCTTGGGCTGGCAGAGGGGATTACAACTCTGGAAGTCGTAATCCTAATGAATGAATACGACTTCGCACAATTTCTGTCCGACATAGGCGAAGAAAATAGAATCCCCGAAATAATCGCAAACGTACGTGACGTCTTTGACTATAGCGGGGACGATTACTCCTTTAATTTGTTTGTAAAAATCAACTAAGCGCGTCTTTTATCCGCGCTACATACTGCCTTACGGGCTCAACGCTTTCGCGTCCGTATTCGCCTATTATTTTTACTATTGCTGTGCCTATGATTACGCCGTCGGATACCGACGCCATATCGCGGGCTTGTTCCGGCGTGGATATTCCAAAACCTACTGCGCAGGGAATATCGGAGACGGCGCGTACTTTTTCTATTGTTTCCTGTACATTTGTGCGGATTTTTTCGCGGATTCCTGTTACGCCCAGGGTGGATACGCAGTATAGAAAGCCTTCTGCTTCGCGGGCTATGGTTTCTGTGCGTTCCTTGGAAGTTGGGGCTACCATGGAAATATGAGCTATGCCGTATTTTTCGCAGACATCGGCAAGCTCTTCCTTCTCCTCGTAGGGGATGTCTGGGACTATTACACCGTCTACGCCGCAGTCGCGGCAACGCTCCATAAAACGCTCCTTTCCGTACGCAAAAATCGAATTTGCATACGTGAGAAAGGTAATAGGTGCGGTTATTTTTTTGGCGGCGTTCTCGCCGCTGCGCAGGCGTTGTACCATGTTTAGCAGGTCGTCGGCCGTGCAGCCTTTTTCCAAGGCGCGAACGCTGGCTTGCTGGATTACAAGGCCGTCTGCCGCGGGGTCGGAGAAGGGTATGCCTATCTCGAATAGGTCTACGCCTGCTTGCTCCATGGCGATTATCAGCTTTTCTGTGGTTTCGATGTCGGGGTCGCCGCCCATTATAAACGCTATTAATGCCTTGTTTTCTGTTTCGCCGCTTGCGGCGAACGCATTTGCTATTCTATTCATTGATTTGCACCCCCATGTATTTTGCGATAGAGGCTACGTCTTTGTCGCCTCGGCCGGATAGGTTTACCACTATTATTTTTTCGTGTCCCATGCTGCCTGCGATTTTGCAGGCGTGGGCTATGGCGTGCGCGCTTTCTATTGCGGGGATTATGCCCTCGGTACGCGAGAGGTAATTGAAGGCGTCCACCGCCTCGGCGTCTGTCACGGGTACATACTCGGCTCGGTGCGTATCTTGCAAATACGCGTGTTCCGGGCCTACGCCGGGATAGTCCAGCCCCGCCGAAATAGAATACACGGGCGCGATTTGGCCGTATACATCCTGGCAAAAATATGATTTCATGCCGTGCAAAATGCCTACCGTGCCGTTTGCCATCGTCGCCGCATTTTTTGGATGGTCTATGCCCAAGCCTGCGGCTTCGCAGCCGATTAGTTTTACCGTGGTATCGCCTATAAAATCGTGGAACGCGCCGATTGCATTGCTGCCGCCGCCTACACAGGCGATTATCGCGTCGGGAAGGCGGCCTTCGGCCTCCAGCACCTGCGCCTTAATTTCCTCACCGATAATTTTTTGAAAATCACGCACCATCACAGGAAACGGGTGCGGCCCAACCGCCGACCCTACAATATAGTGCGTATCATCCAGCCGAGAAGCCCACTCGCGCAAGGTCTCGTTTACCGCGTCCTTTAGCGTCATAGTGCCGCTGGTGACGGGGTGTACCTTCGCGCCCAAAAGCTCCATGCGGAACACATTTAATGCCTGCCGCTCGGTATCCTCCTTGCCCATAAACACTTCGCATTTTAAACCCATCAACGCCGCCGCCGTAGCCGAAGCCACACCATGCTGCCCTGCACCCGTCTCCGCAATCACACGGGTTTTGCCCATCTTCTTAGCAAGAAGAGCCTGTCCCAGCACATTGTTGATTTTATGCGAGCCTGTGTGGTTTAAATCCTCGCGCTTTAGGTAAATTTTTGCACCGCCGAGGTCACGTGTCATTTTTTCTGCATAGTACAACCCGGACGGGCGGCTTGCGTAATTATTTAACAAGTCTTTAAGCTCCGACTTAAACACTGCGTCGTTAAGATAAAATTGATACGCTCGCTCCAGTTCCTTTAGGCTGCTCATTACCGTTTCAGCGACATACTGCCCGCCGTATTGCCCAAATTTACCTTTCATTTTAACCGCTCCTTTATATTTAAAAAGTCTTTCCAACCCGCAACATAACCGACGCTCTAAACTCATTGCCCTTTGTTTCAAAACGCGCCTCGCCGCCATATTTTTCGACTATGGCCTTTACGGAAGATGTGCCTATCCCTTCGCCCTCGCGCTTGGTGGACATAAAGGTATCTCCGTCTTTTTTTATTTCGCCGTAAAAGCTGTTGTCAACCGTAATAAAAAGTGTGTTTCCCTTTAGCATGGAGCTTGCGCGGATAAATTTGCTTTCGTTTATTTGGCGGCAGGCTTCCACTGCATTTTCTAAGAGATTTCCCAAGATGACGCATAAATCCATCGCGGACAAGCAGCCTATTTCTTCCGATATGACAAGACGTGCGTCGATTTCGATTCCCTCTGCCTTAGCTATGTCAAGGTAATGGGAAACTACCGCGTTAACCGCAAGGTTTTCGCAATATATGACGTCCAGTTCGGTATAGGCCTCTCCGCTGGTAAGGTCTGTCAGATAAACTTTAATTTTCTCGCTGTTTTCTGCGTTTGCCAGCCGTTTAAGAGTGACAAAGTGGTGGCGGATATTGTGCCGCATTGCTTTGTCCCGATTATAATGTTCTATCATACGCGCATATTGATTTTGTTGCAATTCCAGTTGTCGATTAATGGCTCGTATGTGAGATGCCATTTCATTTGTCTGCTCTGTCTGGATTCTGATATAAAGAATCAAAATCAAGAGCGTCAAGACTATGTTGACAAAAGAAATCCCAAAAAAGTGATATTGAATAAACATCGCTATGCCCGGCATGGTCATATACATAGTAAAAAACAGTGAGGACATATTTTTGAAAACCTTGCGGTACAGCAGCATTATCCACATGTTAGCGACAAGCCCTGTAGCCGGCAAAAGCTGCGCCAGCCAAAAAAGCTCGCCCCTGTGGTACACATTATATTGGTCAATAGTGTAGTACATATTATTAAACTGAGAAACAACAGTAAGAAACACCGCCACACCGCATATGGCAAAAATCATGACTTTTATTCCGTAAAATACGTTTATATTTTTTCTCTCGATATAGGCTATCAGATATAGGCTAACACCAAGGGATACAAAGGGGCCGATTGCAAAATGCAAAAAATTAGCAATCCTAATAATCCAAAACGCGTATGATGCAGTATTGCCTACCATCGCCCAAGCCACGATATCCGTCGTCATAAAACCTATATCCAACAAAACAAACGACCTAAAAAGGAGGTTTAGCTTAGAGTGTCTTTCGCTTTCCAAATACAAGCTAAGCAAAATAATAAGAGAAATGACAATACATAACAAAGTAAGTGATACGCTGATGTAATTTATCAAAACCATTTTTAGCCCCCCCTTGTGAGAGCGAATGAGTAATCCATGTATGTCTGCTTTACAGACAGCTTATTGTTTCTACGGATGGGGACGCGCTCACCGTTTGTAAGCAAAAAATCATTTTCCATGACATCGTTTATATACCGCATATTTACGATAAAGCTGCGGTGGGTACGCAAAAACGTCCCGTCGCCAATATGCTGCTCCAGCTCGTCCAGGGAGCGGTAGCATTTTAACACTCCCGTCGGCGTATGCAGTTGGCAGATATTTTTAAAGCTTTCTATGTAAAAAATATCCTTTAGCAAAACCCTAAGGGTTAGACGGTCGGACATAATTTCAATATGCCGCAGTGATTCTGCAAACAGCTTTATACATTCGTCCAGTACGTCTTCCACCATCGTATAGCTTACAGGCTTTACCAAATACTGCAACGCACGCACGGCATATCCGTCCAGCCCGTGGTCTGTGCTGGTTGTGGTAAACACAATAACCATATCACGGTTAGTTTTTCTGATTTTTTTTGCAATGTCAACCCCGTTTATACCGGGCATGTAGATATCTAAAAAAGCGATTGCGTTGTCGAGCCTTTGCGTTTCAAAATCGCGCAGAAAGACCTCGCCGTTTTCGTACACCACGATATTCGCAGGGCAGTTGATGTCATCAAAGAAGCTCTTAACAAAAGAACACAGGGCGTCTCTGTCTTCGCGTGTATCATCGCAGATGATTATATTCAAAAAAACCACGGCCTTTCTCGGCATTATGTCGGTAATAAAATATATTATACTCAAAATTTACGTTTTACAAAACCGTTTATATAAGAAAGTCAATGTTAGTATAATATCGGTTGCGGTTTTAAACCTGTTTTTTTATATTAAAGTTATTTGGAGGAGGTAATGTAACGTGGATAATGTGCTAAAAACAATATTTTTGGTAGACGACGACATGACTAACCTTACCATAGGAAAAAAAGCATTAGTAGGCCATTACAAAATATTTACGCTAAATTCCGGCCGAGTAATGCTTAATATGCTGGAAAATATCGTGCCGGACTTAATTTTGCTGGATGTTGAGATGCCTGAAATGGACGGCTATGAGGTAATAAAGCAGCTTAAATCCAAAGAAAAAACAGCCCAGATACCGGTTATTTTCCTAACCGCGCTCAATAATGAGGAAACAGAGCTGAAGGGGCTTAGCCTGGGAGCTATTGATTATATTACAAAGCCGTTTTCTCCTCCGCTTTTGCTTAAACGTATAGAAGTCCATCTTCTTGTTGAGGCGCAAAAGCGTGAGCTTATGGCGCAAAAACGCGAGCTTCTGTTTTTTAACAATAACCTGACACAGATTGTAGATGAAAAAACAGAAACCGTCGTGGAGCTTAAAAACGCGATTCTTTCAACCATGGCGGAGCTGGTGGAGTACCGGGACGAAATTACCGGCGGGCATATTATAAGGACACAGCGGTATATCAAGGCACTCATGGACGCAATGAAGGCAAACGAGATATATGCAAACGAAGTATCATTTTTAGATGAAGAGTTGGTTTTGCAGTCCTGCCAGCTCCACGATGTAGGCAAAATATCTATAGAGGACTCAATACTTAACAAGGCGGGCAAGCTGACACCCGAAGAATATGAAGCAATAAAAAATCACACAACCTTTGGCGAAAAGGTAATACTTAGATTAAAAGAAAAAACAATGGACTCGGACTTTTTGGATTATGCCCAAACCTTTGCCGTGGCTCACCACGAAAAATGGGACGGAAGCGGTTACCCAAAGGGCTTAAAAGGCGAAGAAATCCCACTGCTGGGTCGTATGATGGCAATTGGTGATGTATACGACGCCCTTGTAGAGCCGCGGCCTTACAAAGACGCTTTTCCCCACGAAAAGGCTGTCGACATTATCATGGAAGGGCGCGGCGTCCATTTCGACCCGATTTTGGCGGATTTGTTTGAAAAAATAAATCACGAATTCGGCAGGATTTCTGACGAGATAAAGGGATGAGGATATGTATTATATAGTTGTAAACCCCAACTCCGACAGGGGTAGGACAATGTTTTACCTGCCGACGCTTACCGCTTTTTTTGACGAGGCGGATATCCCCTATGAGACCCACATCACCACTGCTAAAATGGACGGCTATGAACAAACCCAAAAATTTTGCCAAAGCCATCCCGATTTAAAAGGTGTGATTGGCATAGGCGGCGACGGCATTATCCAGGAAATCACAGCAGGGATGGCGGCGGCGTTTTTGCCTAAGCACAATAAAATACCCATACCCCTTGGGATTTTGCCTTCCGTTACCGGCAGTGACTTTATTTCCACCTTCGAGGGCAGTAAGCATATGGCAAACGCCAAATACGGTAAAAATAAAAACATCATAGAGGTATGCCGCAGCCTGTTTGGAGCTGTTATCGGCAACCGTTACCGCAATATGGATTTAGTAACTGCGGGAGGCATGGCCTTTATGAATAACGGACACATAGGCTTAGACGCCAATGTGGCAAAGAGTGCGGCGGAACGGGAGCGGAAATTTGACGACAAATCTTATTTAACTATGGTGTATAAAAATATTATGCAACATAAAAACATCCGTCTTTCCATCGAAGCTAAAACCGAAACGGAAAACGAACCGATAACCGAGCTATACGAAGGCGAATTTACAATGATGGTGGTAGGCAATGGCCAATACTACGGCAGTGGAATGCGTATATGCCCCGATGCCAAAATAGATGACGGAAAGCTTTCGCTATGCTTGGTGGAGGGGATGAGCCGTATAAAGGCCATGTCTATTTTCCCGACAATTTTAATGGAGCGGCATACCCATAGGAAAGTCTTTAAATTTGTGGAGTGCGACAGCGTTAAAGTAACATTGCCGCCGGAAACGGATTTTTTTTGTATGGATGGCAATATTTATCCTTGCAAGGATGAAATAGAATTTAAAATATTGCCTCGAGCTTTAAATATTTTGGAAGTGTAAAGGGGTATAAAAATGAAGGTTAAGTCAAGGATTTTACTTTTGCTGATAATCGTTATTGTGGCAACGACGGTAGTATTGGCTTCGATAAGGGCAACTCAGGTAAGGATTGAAATGGACACACTCCTTGAAGAAAGCCTAAAGGGTAACGCCAACATGACATTCGGTATTTTTGAAACAGCAGGGGTTTATACCATGTGGATGCTGGATGTCGCGGCAAACCATGTACGTCTGTGGTTTGCCGACGAGGGATACGACACCCGTGCGCATTTGGCAAATTTGTGGAGCAGTATGAACAGGGAAATGGACGGCATTTGGCTGTATGAAAACATAGCCGTGTTTGACACGGATTTTAACCCAACGGCGGCAGCAAATCCCTACGGGGAGCTGCCCGACATAAGGATGTTACCCGAGTACCCAAGTGGGCATCTTGCAGAGCCTTGGATTTCGCCCGTGTTTGAATGCGTGGGGGGCAGGCTGCAATTTTTATTTGCGCAGCCTGTTTTTTATGGCGAAAATTTTATCGGTACGGTTGCGATAACCGTTAATACCCAAATGCTGGCACATTTTTTGCGTGATTTTGTGCAGGTATATGACAGCTTTGTAAATATCGCGGACAGCTCCGGTGTGATTTTCTTCTCAAACCGTCCGGAAGCTTACATGGGCAGGCATGTGGGTGAGCTTGGCGTTATAGAAGCCTTCGGGTATATCCCGATGAACACGGTTTTTGCGCATACTTCTGCACTCACGGGCATAGACAAAATCGCATACGTCACCCATGACCCATATCTAAATTGGTCCATCGTCAGCTTTTTTGACGCACATGCTGTGGAAAGTACAGCACGTATTATTGTTGCTTCTTTGTTGCCTATGGTTATCGTAATCATTTTGGCAGCGGTCTTAATGATGGTGATTATCAACTGGTCGCTAAAGCCCTTGCAGAACTTGGCCGACGGTGCAAAGGAAGTGTCTAACGGCAATATTGCTGTTACCTTTAGGGTGGACAGAAACGACGAAATCAGCCAAGTTTCTATCGCATTTATGGGGATTGTACGGGCACTTAATATCCTGCGCAGCAACTTTAAAAAAGCAGAAAACGCCATGGCACGCGGCGAAATGGAATATAAGCTTGAGGACTCCAGACTGGGCGGAATCTATGACGAAATGCTGGCAAGTACGGGTAATATCGTCGGACACATGAAGCAGGCAATGAAACAGGCAGAAGCCGCGTCCAAGGCAAAAAGCGATTTTTTGTCAAAAATGAGCCACGAAATACGCACGCCAATGAACGCCATTATCGGCATGGCGGAGCTTGTGCTGCGCGAGGACATAAGTGCCTCCACCAGAGAGCAGACCACAACCATAAAGCAGTCCGGAGACCATCTTCTTTCCATTATCAATGATATTTTGGACTTATCAAAGGTGGAAAGCGGAAAAATGGAGCTTGTATTGGGGGATTATATTTTCCATTCTACGATACACGACGTTATCAGCATAATAAAAATGCGTATGGCTAACCCCGATGTGCGGTTTGCAGCTTACATGCAGGCAGATATCCCCTACACCCTTTTCGGTGACGAGGTACGGGTGAGGCAAATACTGCTTAATGTTTTGACAAACGCGCTTAAATATACGGTGGAGGGCCATTTTTCACTGGATATTTTTGGCGAAAAGAAGGACGGCATGTATTTACTTATAATTAAAATAAAAGACACGGGCATAGGCATAAAACCCGAGGATTTGGAAAAGCTTTTTGGTGAGTTTGCACAGTTTGACTTGGAGAAAAACCGTAATATCGAAGGCACAGGCTTAGGCCTTGCCATAACCCACAGCCTTGTAACTCTTATGAAAGGAACTATAGAGGTAAACAGCATTTACACCGAGGGCAGTGAGTTTATTATCACATTGCCGCAGGAGTATAAGGAATCCGATTGTAAAGCCCCTGATTTTTCGGACAAGAGCGTGCTTTTGTATTGCCGTACGCATTTGAACATTGATTATATTTCCCGTACGCTGGAAGACCTTTCAGTTAAGTACCATGTCGTAAAAAACGAAAGCGATTTGCGTGACAGGCTCACCGAGGGTGGATGGGATTTTGTTTTTGCAGAAGCCGATATGTCTTATGCCGCGCATAATATAATCAAAAGCTGCGACCTTACCACAAAAATTGTAATGCTTACCGATTCTTACGATGCAACCTACGAGGCTAGGGACGGGCAGGATTTTACACTGCTTGTAATGCCCGCCTATTTTATTTCTGTTATGAATATCCTAAACGGGCGCGGCGACGATTACACTGCTGACGAACGGCATACAGAGCAGTTTATCGCCCCTGACGCAAGGATTCTTCTTGTGGACGACATAGAAACAAACCTAAGGGTAGGCCAAGGACTGCTAAAGCTCTACGGCATGAGCATTGACACCTGCCTAAGCGGCAGAGATGCCATAGAATCGGTGATGTCCAACAACTACGACCTGGTGCTTATGGACCATATGATGCCGGAAATGGACGGTGTGGAAACAGTCAAGCTTATAAGAAAAATCGGCGGAAAATATGCCGATTTGCCCATTGTCGCTCTCACCGCAAACGCCATCGTAGGCGCGAAGGAAATGTTTTTGTCCAACGGCTTTAACGATTTCCTGTCAAAGCCCATCGAAATCTCCAAGCTTAATAATGTTTTGGAAAAATGGATTCCAAAGGAGAAACAGATGAAAGGCAGTATAAATCAGGCCACCGAGGAAGACTGCCAAATAACCATAGAGGGCGTGGATGTTAAAAGAGGAATAATGCTGTCCGGCGGCAGTTCCGAGAGCTACTTAAATACACTGGCTGTTTTCCGCAAGGACGGTAAAATAAAAGCGGCCGAATTGCCCGCCTGCTTGGACGAGGGCAATATTACTCTATACACAACCTATGTACATGCCCTAAAATCCGCCTGCGCCAATGTCGGCGCGGCCGCTCTCTCGGAAGAAGCAAAATATTTGGAGGAAGCGGGGATAAAAAAGGACTTGGCATTTATATCAGCCAACAACGACGGCTTTTTGCTTAGGCTGGAAAAGCTGCTTGCGGATATAGGTGATGTTATTGAAAAATACGCACCCTCCCGAACAAGCGACCTTGATGCCGAGGCGTTGAAGGAACATCTTGTTAAACTCAAGGCGGCAATAGAAGCTTTTGATGTAACAGCAATAGACCAAATAAGTGCCTCTCTGGAAGGCAACGAAGAAGTTAGTGATATTTTGCAAAACGCATTTGTAGGGATGTACGATGAGGCCTTGGCTCAAATACATGAATTGATGAACGAGTAGATTTTATCGCGGCATTTTTGCCCGTTTTCGTCCTCCACTCCGCTGCTTACGTCTACCGCGAAGGGTTTTGTTTGGGAAATGGCGAGGGCTATATTTTCGGGTGATAAGCCGCCCGCGAGGAAGAAGGGTTTAGCCAGTGCGCCTATTAGCCCCCAGTCGAAGGTCTCACCCGTGCCGCCGCCCTTGTGGTCGAGCAGAAGGTAGTCGGCGGCGGTGTTTTGCCATGCTTGTGCGTCGCCCGCTTTTTGTATGGGGATGGCTTTGATGATGGGTGCGGCGGTTTTTGCGCGGAGGGCGAGGATGTAGCTTTCGTCCTCCGTTCCGTGTAGCTGGATGATGTCGATTATGCCGTCGTTTACAAGTGCGAGGATGTTTTCTTGTGGCTCGTTTACGAAGACGCCTACGGCTAGGATGGTTTTGTGTAGTGCGTTTTTTAGCTCGCGGGCTTGTGACGGTGTTACCTTGCGGCGGCTTTCTGCAAAAACAAAGCCTACGTAATCGGGTTTTGCCGCGTTTACGACTTCTATGTCTGTTAGTCGCGTTAGGCCGCATATTTTGGCCTTTGTTTGCATGTTTTCACATCCTTATTGCGTTACTTTTCCGGTTGTTACATTTTCATCACAACCGGAAAAGTAACGGTTTTATCGTTCCATTCTTCCGTAAATTGATAGCCATGCTACAGCCGAATATCCATGCTCGCGTAAAATACAGTCGCAATGCCCGACATGATACATAATATGTCGGATTTGGTTTGTAATTATGTCTAAATATGTGCAGCCATCTTGCCTGTGAGGAATCGGCGCAAGTAATGCCGAGTCTTCGATTTTGCAAAAGAAGCTGTCCTTTTTTTTGGTAAATGCTTGGAAATAAGAACGTATTTCTTCCCTTGTCAGGTAGAGCGAATTCAATGAGAAACCGTCCCGACGGAGCGGCGGCGAAAAACCGTGTTTTTCGCGGTTTTGCCGCGACAGGCGGGACGGATTTC
>WQRQ01000094.1 GCA_009786685.1 Defluviitaleaceae bacterium | reverse complement strand
GGAGGCTAAGGGCGACGCTTTGGTATCGGCTAATATTATCGCAGACCATGTGCGCAGTGTTGCGTTTATGGCGGCGGATGGCGTTTTGCCGTCTAACGAGGGTAGGGGATATGTGTTTAGGCGGCTTTTGCGCCGTGCCGTGCGCCATGGTAAGGCTATTGGGCTTTCGCGCTTTGTTGGCGAGGTTGCGCAGGCTTCTATTGACGCTTACAGCCATGCTTATCCGTTGCTTTCTGAGAAGGCGAGCCATATTTTGAATACGCTGGGGAGTGAGGAGACGCGCTTTTTGGAAACGCTGGATACGGGCATTAATCTGCTGCAAAAGCATATTGATACACTAAAGGCAAGCGGCGCGAAAACCCTTGGCGGTGCGGATTCGTTTAAATTATATGACACCTTTGGCTTTCCGCCCGATTTGACGCGTGAGATATTGGAAGACAACGGCCTTGGCTGGGACGAAGCGGGCTTTGAAAAAGAAATGCAAGACCAAAAAACACGCGCCCGTGAGGCTCGTGGGACAAGCACATACATGGGCGCGGACGAAACGGTTTATCATAAGCTTCCGCCTTCGCTTGCTACGGAGTTTGTCGGGTATACGGCTGATGTTTGCGAGGCCGAGGTTTTGGCGATTATTGCCGGTGGCCGGATTGCGACGGAAGCCAAAGCGGGGCAAGAGGTTGCGATTGTGCTTAAACGCACACCGTTTTATGCGGCGTCGGGCGGGCAAAAGGGCGACGCGGGTGTGCTTTCTTTTGCGGAAGCGGAGGTGCAGATTTCTGACTGCGTTAACGTGGCCGGTAATAATACCGTGCATGTTGGTACGGTAAAATCGGGCGGTTTAAAGGTTGGGGATGTTGTCAACGCCGAGATTTCGGTTTCTTCGCGGCGCGAGACGGAGCGTAACCATACCGCTACGCACCTTCTGCAAAAGGCGTTGCGTACGGTGCTTGGCGACCATGTGGAGCAGTCCGGCTCGGATGTAAGCCCTTCGCGTCTGCGTTTTGACTTCACGCATATGCAATCGCTGACCGCCGCCGAGCGCGAAAAAGTGGAAGTGATGGTAAACGACTATATCGCAAGTGGATTAGCTGTAAAAACGGAAGAAACAACCCCCGACGAAGCCCGCCGTAAGGGCGCGGTAGCCCTTTTTGGCGAAAAATACGGCGATACCGTGCGCATGGTAAACATCGGCGGAACGAGCATAGAGTTATGCGGCGGAACACATGTAAAAAACACGGCGACAATCGGGCTTTTCCGCATAGTGTCGGAAGCGGGCATAGCCGCAGGTGTACGTCGCATAGAAGCCGAAACAAGCCGTGCCGCGCTTTCGAGGTATCAGTCGGAATCCCGCGCACTTGCCGAGGCCGCGGAAATTTTAAAAACGCCGCCCGCGCAGCTTCCCGAAAAGGTAAAATCCCTTTTTGCAGAAAACCGCGAGCTTAAAAAAGAAGCCGCAAAAGCCCAAGCCGCAATCGCAGGTGAGCAACAAGGCCAAGACGTGGAAAACCTCTTAAAATCCGCAGAAACCCACAACGGATTTACCCTAATATCCGCCAAGCTGGACGGCTACGACATAGAAGCCCTTCGTACCTTATGCGACAAGCTAAAGGTCGAGCTAAAAAGCGGTTGCTTGTTGCTATGTGCTGTAAACGGCGGCGCGGTGCAGTTTCTTGCAAGCGCGACGGACGACGCCGTAAAGCAGGGCATAAATGCGGGGCAAATCGTAAAAACAGCGGCCACAATATGCGGCGGCGGCGGCGGCGGAAAACCAAACCACGCCCAAGCAGGCGGCAAAAACGCCGATAAAGCAGACGAGGCCGTGGCGCAGGGCTTGGCAAAAATGAAGGAGATGTTAGCATGATAGAGCTAATCGAACCAACGACAGCGCATAAACAAGCCGTCCTAGACTACCACCAAGAGCATCTCGATAACAACGAAACTCACTTGCACGGAAGCGCAGGCTTCGTCCATGCGAGCAGCTTTGAGAGCTGGTACAAAAAAATCACAATGGAGTTAGCCGACATACCGCCCGAGCATGTACCTTCCACGACTTACCTTGCAATGGACAGCGGAAAAATCATCGGCATGATTTCCGTTCGCCATTATTTAAACGACGCTCTGCTAAAGCATGGCGGACACATAGGCTATGGTATCCGCCCAAGCGAACGCCGCAAAGGTTACGCAACAAAAATGTTGGCACTCGCGCTGGAAAAATGCCGCGACCTTAACATAGAAAAAGCCCTTGTCACCTGCGACAAGGGCAATATCGGCTCTGCCAAGACGATAATTAACAACGGCGGCGTGTTGCAAGACGAGCTAACGGAGGAAAACGGGAGCATTTTGCAGCGATATTGGATTGCCGTGCAGCCCATATAAATCAAGGGCTGTAACGCTTTTTTCAAAATCATCCGGGGCGTAAGATTTCTTCGAGTTCGGCTCGGGTGTATCTTGTTGCAAGGTCGGTTATTGCTTGCTCGCGTAATGGACGGGTTAGCTGTCGCCGGCCGTCCATAAAATATTCATGTTCTTGTTCGATGGTCATTCTTGCAAATTCCAGCAGTAGGTCTACATCGGCTTCTGTGGAAATGTTAAGGGGCCTGTCCTGTGATATTCTTCCTAAGAAGAGTATTCTTAGGGAGGGTTGTGCTTGGAACAGATGATGCACACAGCTTGTATGAACAGTTCGGCTTTATTCGAGATAATGGTATGTACAAACCACCTATCATCAAAGAAGGGAATCTTATATGAAAATTATAAAATGTAAATTATCTGACTGCTCAAAACTTGTGGCTCTTAATCAACAGTTTATAGAAGATGGGCAGTCAGATGCGACTATGAGTATAGAACAATTAGAAAAGAGAATGGAAAATTTCATAAATAGCAATGAATACGAAGTTATTTATTTTTTGGAAAGAGAGGAAATCATAGGATATGCCACTATTAAGATTGTCTCAAACCCTCATTATTTAAGCCAATTTTTTATTTGCCGTGAACATCGTAATAAAGGATTAGGGCGTTTGGCGTTTGAAAAATTGCTTGAATACTTTGGGGTAGATAGTATTGATTTAGAAGTGTTGCAACAAAATAAAGAAGGTGTGCTTTTTTGGGAAAACATTGGGTTTAAGTTGAGGTGTTTATATATGAGGTATGAACCGTAAACAGCACATAGACAGCGCATAAACAAGCCGTCCTAGACTACCACCAAGAGCATCTCGATAACAACGAAACTCACTTGCACGGAAGCGCAGGCTTTGTCCATGCGGGCAGCTTTGAGAGCTGGTACAAAAAAATCACAATGGAGTTAGTCGACATATAGGCTATGGTATCCGCCCAAGTGAACGCCGCAAAGGTTACGCAACAAAACCATCCGTGGCGCAAGGTTAGTCCAAAAAGAAGCCAAGTGCCTGAAAGCATTCCAGCCTTGCAGGCAGAAAATACATTTCTTCGAGTTCGGCTCGGGTGTATCTTGTTGCAAGGTCGGTTATTGCTTGCTCGCGTAATGGACGGGTTAGCTGTCGCCAGCCGTTCATAAAATATTCATTAAGCCCCGCTGCGTTTAGCGCGTCATCAACGCAAATGTCCCAGCCAAAGCCGTGTTGTTCTTGTTCGATGGTCATTCTTGCAAATTCCAGCAGTAGGTCTACATCGGCTTCTGTGGAAATGTTAAGGGGCCTGTCCTGTGATATTCTTCCCAAGTGAATGGCGAATCGCGTATCTTCGGGAATATATAAGCTCAGCCCAAGCTCCCGAAACGGCTCTGCGAAGTCATACAGGCTGTTAAAGTAAGGCTGTTGCGGAGAATTCCCGGCCGCCAAAACAAGCCCCGTAGAAAGCGTAGCCGCCAATACGAGAAACATAACTACGGCCCCGATTCTTTTTTTGCGGTTGTCCATGATTGTGTAAATTCTGTTTTTCATGCTTTTTTTACCTCCATAAAATGTAGTTGATAATGCGGTCTTGAAATCGGATTGATACCGTACCACGCCGATAATGGCTTCGCTGTATTGTTGGCGAATGCTGTCGTCGGCGTTTTTTATTACTTCGGCGTCGCAGGATAGCTCGCATTGGGCGTTGATTGCCTTCGCGGCCATGTAGATTATTGGGTTAAACCAGTGGATGGCGGTCGCGACCAGCACCAGACATTTGTAATATATGTCGCCGCGCTTGTAGTGTATCAGCTCGTGCTTTAGGATAAAGCGGAGTTGGTTTTGAGGCAAATCGGCGGTGGGCAGCAAAATTTGCGGCTTTATAAAGCCCAGCATGGTTGGGCTGCCGATTCCTTCGCATTGGATTAGGGCTATGTGCTTTGATATGCCCATTTCGGATTTTAGGCTTTCCAGTATGCTGTTATTTTCGATGATTTTCCCCCAGCGTACGGCTCTTTTCACAAAGCTCAAATGCTTTATAAGGTGAAAGGTGAGGAAAATAATCGCACCGATGAGCCATACGATAAAAGCAATTTGAAACGGCTCAATGCTTGGTATGGAGTAGGCGAGCGGTGCGGCCTGCGGCGGGAGAGGGGTTGTTGTGATTGTGACGGGGGGTAGCCGGGTTGTTTCGAGCGGAACGTGGATTAGGGCATTGTTCCATTGTGGGCGAAAGGGGATTATCAGCCCCAGCAATATGATTAGCCATACATAGTACCGCCCTTTTTCGGAGTAGCGTTTTGCCAAAAGCGGGTTGGCCGCCATATACATCAGTGAAATCAACGACATAATAGCGGAGCAAAACAGTAGTGTTAACATAAAATTATGCATAGGCTACCTACCTCTCCGCTCTTTTAGCTCTTTTGTCCATTTTAGCAGGCCTTCGATGTCGTCGTCGCTTAGGGATTCGTCGTCGTAAACCGTTGCCACCAGATTAAGAAACGAGTTATTGTGAAATCGCCCCAAAAAACTGCCCGTTTCAAATTTAAGGTATTCCTCCCTGCTGATTACGGGGAAGTAAGTACGCTCCTTGCCGTGCTTTTCCGAGCGCAGAAAGCCTTTTTCGGACAGGCGTTGCATGAGCGATACCACGGTTTGGATTTTCCATTCTCTTTTTGTGCCGAGATGCTTCATAATCTCGGATGTGGTGATGGGTGGCTCGTTAGCCCATGCCAATTGCATGATGTCAAACTCCGCGTCGGGTAGTTTTTTTATTTTTTCCATGAAAAATTCTCCTTTGTCGCATTTAAGACGTCGCGCCTTATTTATGATATAATACACCATGTCTTAAACTGTGTCAATAGCCTTTAGCCCCTCGACAATATCCAATTTTTTAATATGCCGTGACGTAATAAAACCCATCAACGCAGTAACACCTATAACTTTTAATGCCGCAATAAAATAACTTCGCGGGAAAATTGCGGCAGAAATTACAAATGCTTCTCCCGAAAACACATCCTTTATGCTTTCCAGCAAAAAATATCCCAAAATAAACCCGAGCGGTATGGCTAAAACAAGCTGTACCACAGTTTCTTTTATATGCGCCGCCAGAATTTTGCTGTGAGGATAGCCCATTACTCCCATAAACATGTATTCGTATTCTCGCGCAGAAAGGTTTATCATCCCCACGGAATATAAAACGGTAAACCCAAGAATTACGGAACAGGCAATCATAAATAAAATAAGCACCGACATGCTCTCCATTACAGAATAAAAACTCGTTTTGTCGTCGTCAATCGTGGAGAAGCTTATGTTGTTTTCTATGAGAAAAGTGGTTAACGCCGCCATATCCGTGCTTCTGCCGTAGATGGTGTTGTACATGGGAGGTGTTCCGCCGACGAAAAGCATTAGCCCAAGATATTGTGGTATTACTGCGGAGATTTCTGCTTTGTGGTCGTTAATTTGTAGGATTTCTCCGACGCCTGTGTCCCATTTTTCTGCAAAAAATTTTGGGATAATTACGCCGTTTTGTAAGGCCTCGCGGGGGATGTTTAGCATGTCAAAATCGTAGTCAACGATTGCCAGGATGTAATTTGAACCTAATATTTCGACAGGCATTACTAACGCTTTTTGGCTCTCGTCTAAGCTTTCCAAAGCGGGGTGGGGGACAGAAAGCGGCATTGGGTCGAAGCTTATGATAACGTCGTAGTTAGCAAACTCGTTAAAATATCTGTCCCGCGTGTTTATTATAGAATCGTAAAATCCCAAAGAAAAAACAAGCAAAGCACATGAGCCGCACATCCCTAAAATAACGGCAAAAAATCTACCTTTATTCCTAAAAGAATTTTTTAGCGCGTATCGAGTATTAAAAGACAATCGTTTCCATAAAAATGTCTGTTCTATCGGCAAACGACTTCCGCCTTTTGGTATTCTCGGGCGCATGGCATGGGCGGGCAGCAGTGATAAAATAGGAAATAACGCAACCAAGCCGGAAACAACACACAGCAACACGGCGATAACAAACGCGGATAGCCACAATACGGGATAAAAGACAAAACTAAGCGTAGGCACTTCGAACATGGAAGAAAAAATGCCTATGATAAAATCGCTTAAAACGATAGCCCCCACACCGCCTAAAAACGCGCCGACAAGCGCGGCTACACAAAATCGCGTAAGATACATGACGATTATTTTTTCGTCAAAAACTCCGAGTGCTTTCATAATGCCGATTTTTCGTCTGTCTTTTTGGATTGTGCGGGATAGTGTGACGTAAATGACCACGGAGATAAGCACCGCAAATACCAATGGGAAGATAAATGCGAAGCTTCTTATTTGGCTTAAATCTTCGCGGTATAAATTGTAATTTGCCTGGTCGCCTCGTGTTATTACGTTAAAGCCTTCGGGGATTACGTTGCCATTGGTAAGTGCTACTATTTCGTTGTATCCTTCTCCGAAAAATTCGGCAGTTACAAAGATAACGCCAAAGCTGCCCGCCTGCGCCATGGGGTTGCGCTCGCTTTGTACTAGGTAAATGTATTCCGGGGAGGCGGCGAGGCCTGTTATCAGTAGATTTCTGTTGCCGAGTGTTAATGTGTCGCCCAAGTGCAGCCCCATTGCGTTGGCGTTTCGGTTTAGGAGCATTATTTCGGATTTGTTTTGCGGTGGTCTGCCTTCGTAGATATATGGGATATTTATGCCGTCGGTAAGCGATATCGCACGGAAAATACGCTCGCCTTCCCTAAAATCACGGACATTTCTGCCGCGTGCCAAAATAACGCCATCCAACCCCGAGATAAAACTAACGTCGCCGTCGTCAAAAACACCGTGTATTGTAATGTCTGCATAGGCGTGGTCGATAAAATATTGCTCCGCTGTTTCCTCGTAGCGCAGCACGACTGTGAATAGTGTTATATAAAAACCTACGCCCACGGTTAGCAAAAGCACAAGTCCTATAAGCTTACTCACCATGTCACCTCCGATGGGTTAAGCGGCGTGTCGTTTTCGTACATATTTTGGATTTCGCCGCTGCTTAGGCTGATAACAATGTCTGCGATTTTTGCGATTTCTTGGTTGTGGGTGATAAAGAGAATGGATGTTTTTTTATCGCGGTGGATTTGTTTCAGCACTTCCAAAACCATGATTCCCGTTTTAAAATCCAATGCGCCCGTTGGCTCGTCGGCAAGTATCACCTTTGGATTTTTTGCTATGGCTCTGGCGATGGAGACCCGCTGTTGTTCGCCGCCGGATAGTTGCGCGGGGTAGTGGTTTATGCGGTCTGTGAGGCCAACCAAGTGCAGTGCGTTTTCTGCCTCCGTGCGGGATAGATTTGACAACTCGGTGGAAAACTCCACATTTTCAAGGGCGGTTAAATCGGGGAGCAGATTGTAGCTTTGGAATACAAAGCCGATGTTTTCTCCTCGGAAGGCCGTCATTTGCCTTTTGTTAAAGGCTGTTATGTCCGTTCCGTTAAATTGAATTTTGCCTTACGTTGGCCTGTCCATACAGCCCAGCATGTTAATCATTGTAGATTTTCCCGAGCCGCTCGCGCCCAGAATTACGATAAATTTACCCTGCGGGATGGTTAGACTAATTTTTTTTAATGCCACCACCTTTGCGCCGCCTTCGCCATACTCTTTTGATAAATCCGTGATTGTAAAAAGATTCATGCTACACCTCCTGTTTATTCAAATAAAAAACCCATGAACATTTGACTGTTCATGGGTCGATTAATTTTATTAACAGACGAGTTCATGCACAGCCAAGGCTATACATGAGTCTCGTTAATTAAGGCAAGCCAGACCTTGCGGTCAGTATGTTGACTTGCCACGCGTTAGCGCAAACTACTCCCTCATGGAGTTATTTATTTGTGGATTTGAATGTAGCATACGTGGGGGATGTCGTCAAGTTTTTTTATACCAAACTATTGACATCTACGACGTGACGTCGTACAATGCGAATTACTACAACACGTCGTAGAAGCTTTGGAGGTGTGCAGATGAACAAATTAGGTAGGTTGTCCGATGTGGAGATGGAAGTTATGCAGGTGATATGGGGAGCGGCTTCTGCTGTAACGGTGGCGCAATTGTTGGCGATTTTCCGTGACAGCAAGGGGTGGAAAACCTCTACGATAGCCACCATGCTCGACAGAATCATTACGAAGGGCTTTCTCCGAAAGGAAATGAAGGGCAAAGCATATCACTACAATGTAGTCGCAACCCTAGAAGATTATAAGCGGCAGGAAGGGAGAAACATTTTATCATCCCTGTACGGTGGCAGAATCACAAATTTTGTGGCCGCGCTAGCAGACGACGGCAATATGAGCCAAGAGGATATCGCTGAACTGCGGGAATGGTTTAACTGCATTGACATAAGGGGGACGGCAAAATGAGCTTGTTGCTTGGTGTCCTTATCAGTGGGGCTGTGGGTACGGTGGTTTTTGTTATTCTTCTTATTATGCGTCCTGTTTCGCAGCGGATGTTTTCTAAGACTTGGCATTACTACAGCTTGCTTGTGCCTATTGTTTTTTTGCTGGGTGGGGCGGTGCTTGCAGGCGCGGCAGCGAGACGGATACAGGATTTTAGCATTGCGCGAAGGCCTGCGGTGATTTTTACCGACTTTGTGTCCGTGCAGCAATTTTGGTATCCCGATATAAGTGAAATGCCCGAAATCCTCGGTATTCGTGAGCCGATGATAATTTTGCCTTTGTATGAGCCGACTTCTGTTCCTATTTCGACTGTCGTACGGTTTTTTCCTTATATGCTTGTGGTTTGGGCGTTTGGGACTGTAGTTTTTTTTAGCGTGAACATAAAAAAATATTTGGACTATCGCCACATGGTACTGCACGAAGCCACGCCACGTACGGATATTGATTGCAAAATACCTGTAGTCACAAGCTATATGGTACACATTCCAATGCTTATCGGGATTATTAAGCCTGTGATAGTGCTACCGCAGATACCGATGGCGGACGAAGAATTACGCATTGTTTTGGCACACGAGATGATTCATTACAAAAGAAAAGACCTCGTGTACAAAATGGTCGGCTTTATCGCAAATGCCGCCCACTGGTACAATCCGATAGCCTATATGCTAAGCAGACAGCTAAATATTATGTGCGAATTATCCTGCGACGAAAAGGTAGCCGCAGAAATGGACGCAGACGAAAGGAAATTTTACGGCGAAACAATTTTACAAATGCTGCAACAAGGCCAAAACATCAAGCAGGGCAATTTGATATTTGTCACAAGCCTATGTAATTCCAAAAAAAACTTAAAAAGGAGATTAATAAATATGATGAACGCGAAAAAAACTAAAAAACGTGTGGCGGTGTTTTCTTTAATAATCGCAGCCCTTGTTATCGGGGCGGGGGTTGCCGTATCGTATGCAGGCTCGGTGGTGCAAGCTCGCTTTGACGACCACTACCCCACACTTTATGTAGAAGCGCAATCGGGGAGACCGATAGAAAGATATGTACCCGCTGTACCGGCAGAGTTTGATTTTATCTTGGACAGTACGATTACCACTCATACCGTTGTGGCGGGTGATAGCTTGTTGCGTATTGCCCGGCAACATTTCGGTACGGCGGACGCCGACAGTGTGCAGCGTATTATAGACGCAAACCATCTTACCAACCCAAATGCCTTGATGATTGGGCAAGTTTTGATTATCCCCGATGTGGATTACGAGGTTTTCACGCGGCCTGAGATAACGATTTTGGAAAGCCAAAATCAATACCGTCAACCGATACCGGCAAGCGCGATTTCCATAGAAGAAGCCGCACAACTGGGCGCGTTATATATTTGGGATATGTTTGCAGCAAGAATTGATGGTATGTACGTGGAAATGCATTATTCCGACCATGCGAGCAGTTTGCGGGCATACTGGTCCGGCAGGGTTGCACCAACGCGAGAAGCGTTGACCATTGACAGATATCTTTTCGAGCCGATGTTTTCCTTTGTCATTGACGCAGAAACAGGAATGCGGATAGACATATCCTACCTTGGGCGAAATATTAGAAATATACTCTCCGAAGACGAGTTGCGCTCATTTTTAAACTGGCCGACAACGCCCGAAGCACGCGAGCTAAGAGAAGCATGGGAAAGCACGATACTTGACATTCTCACACCAGAGGAAATTGAATTTTATACGCAGGAAGCATGGGATTTTGCACAAAGGCATTTTAATAATTCCACCGTGGTAGATGTACAGCTTGGGCAATTTGGTGACGGATATATAAGAATCGGCCCATTTTCGTCCCCTATATTTGACGAAGACGGCAAGGTCTCGTTATTGACCCTCGGTGGGTTTACGTTTACCGTCACCGATGACACAGGGCGTGTCGCCATCGTAGTAATCCCGGTCGAAACAGGGATTTCGCCCTACAGCAGTATCAGAACACAAGGCAATGATGATGACCCCGATTTTTATTTTTATGATGATGGTATTGGGGTTGGGTGAGTTTTGCCCCAGTCGTATTCTATCGGATTGTACAGTGTGTCGTCTGCCAAGATTTCTTCTTTCGGTTTTTATTATTTTATGTAAAATTTGCTATAATATAAATTTGTCCATACGATTGTCTGCTACCACGATTATTATAACACGGGCATAACTACAGTCAAAATAATTGTATCGCAAGCTCCTTGGCGAACATCCAACCATGGATATGACAACAGTTAAACTAGCTTTGATGTTTTGGGCAAAACCACTCCAACCCACACAAACACTGAGCCAACAACGGTTTTAGCAGACACACCACCCCCGCCCGACACTAACCTCATTTTTAACGGACAGCAGCCGTGCGTGGTTATTTTGCCCGCCCACGGTGGTCGTCCGCACTTCATGTAGTCCATCGCGGGGAATTCCCCCCGCAGCGGTTGGCCGAAGGTTCTAGCAAGGTCGAGCGAAGTGCGCTCGACATAGCGGGGGGATTTCCCCGCGATGGACGCCCACGACAACCGCGGAGGCGCACTACCCCCCACCCCGCCAAAAGGCAAAATAGACACGCACGGCGGCTCCCCCCGTAGCTAAAAC
>WQRQ01000093.1 GCA_009786685.1 Defluviitaleaceae bacterium | reverse complement strand
AGCGAATTCAATGAGAAACCGTCCCGACGGAGCGGCGGCGAAAAACCGTGTTTTTCGCGGTTTTGCCGCGACAGGCGGGACGGATTTCGAATTAATTCGCTTTAACATTAAAATTATGACGTCATTGGATTGATGTGTCAACAATTTTTTCCAAATACATCATCCCGCGCCTATGGCAATAACCCCCTGCAAAGGTTTGTACACGGATGTATTAATTTTTATCCGCTCGACTTCCGTGCCGCCTACATAAACTAATTTAAAAAGCTCTACATGGTAGCCCATCTGTGCAGCTACCGTCACAACGCGTTCGCCGCGTGGGATGGTGGGGTCTACTACTTCGCGGTACGGCTCGGGCTTTAGCAGCTCTATTTGCCGCGCTTCGAAACGGATTTCTCGCCCGTCTTTGCGTGTTTCGTGGCCTATTATTTTTATTTCGAGATTTTTGTTTTCCACACGCGCCGTTATAAGAACGGGGCGAGGCGTGTTATTTTTAAATTTTAAATCGAAATAATTGCCTGCCACGGTAGCGTCGAAGCCAATATCCACATAGCTCACCCGCGCAGAGTGATTATGCCGTTGCACAACCTCCAACTCCGCACGCAACACGGCATTGTAGAGCGTGGTGACAACCTGGCACACCCCGCCGCCGATATCCTCGGCAGGCTCGCCACGCAAAATGATTGTCGCAGGCTCATATTCGCTATCGGGCAAATGCGCCCCTATCGCCTCACCCGCAGAAAAAACCTCACCGGGGTAAATGACACTGTTATTAATCCGCTCGGCGGCTCGTATAATATTGCGGCACCGCGGCTCGTCAACACCGCAGCAGGCCGTACCAAAGCTCCCCAGCACCACTGGCGCAAACTCAAAATCGGCGGTAGTGTACATCGGCTCGGCTGTTATTATTTTAAGCTCCACCGTGCCGTCACTTAGGCTATGCAGGATTTCTCGCGTGGCCAAAGCGGCGGCCTCGGTGTTTATGCCTTTGCCTGTGGCTTCGGGCGTTATTTGGATATTTCCGCTTTCGTCTTCGAAGAAGGAGGCGTTTTTCACCGCAGAATCCAGCGTGCGAGAAAGCTTTGACATAACGGCTTCCAGCCGCTCCGCGTCGAAGCTAAACCCCGGCAACACATTAATATTATGCTCCCGCCGAAAAATCAACGAAAACCGCCGCCGCACGGCGTCTTCCACCAGCGGCGCAAAGTTAAAGCGTGCGCCAAAATCCGCAAAGGTGTATTCGCCGGCCGCTTCGCCGTTTTTTACATATTTAATCACCCGCGTATCCAGCGGTTTTTGAAATCGCTCCATTAGCGCGGCTTCGGCTTCTTTCGACGACATACCGCTTACGGCTATGCCATGTATGTATACATTCGGCGGGCGCAGGGCAAAAATACCGACCAGCACAACCCCTACCACTGCCGCTGCAATCATCGCTGTTCTTTTCCAATTCATAAAATCACCCCTTCTGTAAAAAATATGATATAATCCCCCCGTATATGCGGATTAATTCGCGTCAGAACGGAGGAATCACATGAGTTGTAAAAACTGCACCTTTACATTTGAAGCGGAAGTAGCATACTGTCCAAAATGCGGCACAAAAACAGACATACCGACCGAAACCAAGGAGGCTTCCGGCGAGGAAGAAGTGGTAACAGTACCTGTAAAGGTTCCGCTTTCGCAGTCGGGTAATACAAGGAAAAAGATAATCGTAGCGGTGAGTGCGGTGGTCGCGCTTTTGATATTAACCACGACGATGGTGGTAATCCTCACAAGAAACTACAATCCACCCTACGAGGTAATAACCATAGGACGCTACGATATAATCAACTATGTGGGCGGCGGACGTTTTTACGTGACACGCGGCGACCGCTGGGGAGTGCTGGACATCCGGGGTAACGAAATCGTGCCGTTTGGCAGGCACGACCGCCTGCACGACCTAACCCTCGACGGCGATTTTATCGTAAGCAGCGGCAGGACTTTCTATGTAATAAATTCACGCGGCAACAAGGTCACATATTTCGACCGCTACGAAAGGGTATGGTTTGCGGGCGAAAGCAACCATTTTGTGGTGCGCACGGGCAATCGTAACGGCGTAGTGGACACCCGAGGCAACGCAATTATTCCGTTGGGTACGTATTCGAATATAATCCCCGCACACGAAGGCAGATTTTTTATAGTCGAAGACGGTACTCGCACAGGCGTACTAAACGCACGGGGCAATGAAATCATTTCCCTTAGCCGCTACGACGATATTCGCCAAGCCCCAAACGACCGTTTTATAGCCACCACGGGAGAATGGGGAAACATGCGCTGGGCAGTCCTGGACACACGCGGCAACGAAATCATCCCCCTCGGCCGCTTTGATGATATTGCCGTGATGGGGCAAAATACCTTTAGCGCACGCGACGGCGCAAACTGGGGCGTACTCGACCATCGCGGAAACGAAGTCGTACCCTTCATCTTCGACAGCCTAACCGAAGCGGGAGAAAACATAATAGCCCGCGACGGCGACCGCCTAACCGCCCTAGACAGCGGCGGCAACGAAATTATCCCACTCGGCCAATACGACGGCGTAAGCTACATGGGCAACAACTATTTTCTCGTACGCGACGGCGACTGGAGCGACCCAAGCTGGGGCGTAATAAACGCACGCGGCAACCAAGTAATACCCATAGGCCGCTTTGCAGAAATCCGCCTCGGCCACGACGACACCTTTATAGTGCGCACAGGCGACCTCGCCAACCCACGCTGGAGCGTAATAGACGCCCAAGGCAACGAAATCATCCCCCCCGGCATTTACGACGAAATCGAAAGATTCCCGATACTATTTGCAGAATACGGCGGCTTTTTAGCAAGAAGAGACGACCGCATAGGCTTCCTAAACCAAAGCGGCCAAGAAGTCATCCCAATGGGAAGATACGACGTAATAAACAGCATCCACGACAACCTAGCCATAATAGGCGAAATCTCGGCACAACACGGCCTGCGCATAGGCGTGATAAACACCAGAAGAACACCATGAATTTTTTAGTATGGGTGAATACCGTAAAAATCCAGCCCAATTTTTTCATCAAGCCCGAACATAATATTCATGTTTTGAATACCTGCCAAAGCACCGCCTTTTCCAATGCTGTCCAGAACGCTGTATACAACAATTCGGTTTCTATCTTCGTCAATATCAAGCCCTATATGGCAAAAATTTGTTGCAGATACTGCCGCTAACCACGGGTAGGGCAAATAATTCCATGAAACATTTTCATCCTTCGGAATATCAATTATTTTTACAAAAAATTCACGTTTGTAGAAATCCTTATATAAATCAAGAAGGTCACTTCGTTTTAATTTCTTAGTAGGAAAACAATGGTTTATCGTCAAAACACCTCTTGAAATCGGAACATAACAAGATGAAAAATTGACAATTATCTTATTGTTGGCAAGCAAAGATAATTCTTGTTCAATTTCATAGGAATGTCTGTGGTTTACAACATTGTATGGCAAAATGTTGTTTGTGATTTCGGGATGGTGAAGTGCTAAATCCAAATCGCTCCCCGCTCCGACAGTGCCCGATAATCCGTCAACAATTATTTTTTCAAAATCAATCAGTTTTTCAGATGCCAACGGCGCAAGTGCAAGGATTGACGATGAGGAATAACAACCGGGATTCGCTATTATACGTGCCTTTGCTATCTCGTTTCTGTGAAGTTCGCATATTCCGTAAACCGCTTCTTCGGATAAACTCCAATTAGAATGGGATTTTTGATAAACTCTTTCCCATTCTTCTTTATTTTCTAACCTAAAATCAGCACCTAAATCAATTATTTTACTGCCGTTTTCCAAAAAGGGTTGACATATTTCTGTTGTTAAGCCGGTCGGGATTGCAAAAAAAACAATATCACAAGGCGTTGTTTCCGTAGGTTTTACAAATTTTATTCCCCTGTCGTAAAAATTTTTGTGGTAGTGTTCTATAGGCGTATCACCCCGACTTGTAGCCCATTCAACGGAAACATTAGGGTGCTTTAACAACACCCGCAATGCTTCGCTCCCCATGTACCCTGCCGCACCATATACTCCAACTCTAATCATAATATCCCTCTACTTAAAATTTTACTCCGCCCTATCAATCAAATCCAAAATAAGCTTAACCTCACCCTGCCCCATGCTTAGCTCCTTTGCGATTTCTGCGGGGGCTTTGCCTTCCTCGCGCATGTCGTAGATTTGTTTATGCCTTGGGTTGGTGATTTTTTTTGGCTTTTTCTCCGTCGGCTCGTCGGGGGTATCGTCTTCCGGCGGCGCGGTAACTATCGGCGGTGCTTCCTCCGGCATACCCGATATCAAACGTAATTTGTCTTTATGCGTCTCGATATATTTCTCCATCATATCGGAGATAACTTCGCTGTCCGCGGATTCTTCGATTTCCTTCTTTTTGTCATCCACCAAATTATATAAAAAAAGCATAGCCTTGTACTTCTCATCAATTTCTGTCTGAATCAACGACCCCAGACGGTTAATCTCCTTTAGCGCGGCGTCTAATGCGGCGTCAAGCTCTTCTACGGTTTTACCGATTTCCCGCTCGTCCTCCAGCTTTTTTTCGCGACGGCGCACAACAAGCATGGCCGCCAACGAAAACACCGTAACAGCCATAAACCCAATAATCAACACCACCAAAACAACCGTAACTAACAAGCCCGGTACCTCCGAAAAAAAGGGAGCAAAGCCCCCTTAAATTTTTATGTCATATAAACTCTCGCCGGCAAACCTTGGTTTTGCCTTTTTCGGCTCTTCCTTCTTTGGCGCGTTTCTTCTGTTTGGCTGGTATCCGCCGCCATGCCCCTGCCTATCCGGATTAACATCCGATTTTTCGGATTCGTTACTTTTTACAACTTGCGATTCTTGCATTTTTGTTTGCTTTTCCAGTCTGTCCGCAAACATTTGGCTGGCGACCTCCGGCCGCGCCGCATTAGCCCCCTGCGTCCCCGCACGGGTAGTATCCGTAGTCGCCTGAATCGTCAAAGTCATATCAACTGGTCGTAGCATAAAAGTCTCCTTAGCGATTATAGATTAGGGCCGATTGTAATTTTTTCACCATTATTACGTAGTCTACAGTTGGAAAGCTCGTCGCGGATGGTCATTTGCGCGTTACCGATTGTAATTCTAACCCCCGGCCTTATTACATTTTTTACGCTTACAGTACCCACGCTAACAGCAAGATGACGTGTGATTTCGTCAATTTCTTCTTGCAGCTTTGTCATCTTGTCGCGCAAAACCATCTTCATGTTTACCATCTTTACCAAAATTGCTTTTTTATCGGGCGGCAGCATATCTTTTTTGCGTAAAATATTTAATGTCTCCACGCCCTTGTCGCATTTTTCGTATTCTATTTTTAGCTTGTTAAACTCTGCGATTAATTCCTTCTGCCTGTTTAATTCCTTGGGCGAGCCACCTACCTCTATGTCGGTTAGCGTACCCATCGGTGAGCCTATCGTAGTAGCCACCAGCTTTTCGCCCGCAACAAGGTTTCCGCCTACGAGCAAACCGTTTTTACCTGTCACAGTAACACTGCCGTCGCATTTTATTGTACTTTTTCTAATCGAGTCGGTTGTGATATTGCCGCCCGCCGTCACCTTGCAGCTTTCGATAAACTTAGCGGTGATATCCTGCGCGGCACTTAGTTCACCCTTATCCGCGCCCTGCACACCGTTACCAAGCACGATACTGCCTTCTTCAGAAATAAGCTTAGCGGCTTCGCAAACACCAAACACCTCGATATTACCCTGTGCCTTTACGGTAAAGCCGGAAACAACATTTCCGCGTACCGTAACCTGTCCGTTAAAATCGACGTCTCCTGTGGAGTTGTCAACATTGCCCGCGATTTCCAAATGCGGAGAAATATTAATTTTACCCTCTGTCAAAAGAAGCTGTCCGCTAACGTCGGCCAAAAGGTGCAAGCCATCGGGCGAAAGCACCGTACCCTTACCACGAGGAATAACTGCCGCAGGCCGTGTCTTTGGTGCAGGCACGATATTGCCGTAAACGTCTACACCATCCGTACCGTCCTTGGCGGGGATACTCGTAACAAGAACGTCACCACGATTACACAGCCTAAACATATCCAGTTGTTTAAAGTTAACCGTACCATCCTCCATGATTTTTGGCTTGGGCTTTATGTTGCTTCTGTCAAAATGAAACTGCAAAAACCCGTCTGTGCCATTTACGGGTTCTGTGCCTTCTGCTATTAAAATTTTGCGTCCGTATCTTCTGTTTGCCAATACGGATTGTACCAAATCCTTATTTGGCGAAACTTTATTTTCTTGCAAAAGCTGCATTACATCATCCAGAGACATTAGCTTGCCCCTGTTTACAGGCTCCTGGAAGATAATATGCACCTGCATTCTATCATCGGAGATTTCGACAGCCGCAGACTCCGCTACCTGCATAATGGAGGTGCTGTTGGAAATTTTAACAACAACCTCGGGGTCTGTACTTTTTGCAGCCTCGCTTAGTGTAATATAGTCTACATCTTTAATGCCATAGCCGTCTACAGCGTCTGTTATTTCCTGCCGAGTGGAGCGTTCTGCCCCCTCCGCATTAATGATTTTTAAATAGATTCCGTCTTCCTTGACAATAATGTCGAAATTTTTTCCTGCTGTCGCCATTATAACCCCTCCTATTTAAGTAGGGACTCTGCCCCTACGACCCCGCCGCTCCGGCGAGCAAAGCCCGCCTACGCTTCCTCGCACGTCGCGCCTTGCGCGACATTGCTCCGGGGACGCGCTGTACGCGTTTCCTGTACATTATCTAGGTGAATAACAAACCCTTGTACCGCCCAAGCTTGCCCTGCAAGCGAGTAATCGCCTTGGTATGAATCTGAGAAATCCTAGATTCCGATACCTTCATAATGCTGCTTATTTCCTTTAGTGTTAAGTCTTCAAAGTAGTATAGTGTGATTACAAGTTTTTCTTTTTCCGTGAGCTTGCTTATTGCGTCTGCAAGCATTGCCTTTCGCTCTTGCCTTTCCGTCTGCTCCTCGGGAGAATCCACACGATTAGCCACCAAGGATGTAAACGAGGATTCATAATTTTGCTCCATGTAGTCGTCTAAACTCACCAGCGACAAAACAGAGGATTTTCTCATTAAATCTTGTGCTTCTTCCACGCTTAGTTCCAGTTTTTCTGCTAGTTCTTCGTCTGTTGGCTGGCGGCCTAGTTCGTCTTCGAGTTTTGTGTAGGCCTGCTCCAGTTGTTTATTTTTCTGTCGTAGTGTACGCGGAACCCAGTCCATCCTTCGAATATGGTCGATTATCGCCCCGCGTATCCTAAAGGAAGCATATGTCTCAAATTTTACCCCTTTTGCATTATCGTATTTATCAATGGCGTCTATCAGCCCAAAAATACCATAACCTACCAAATCGTCAAACTCTACATGCTGGCCAATATGCACAAGCAACCGCCCCGCCACATACTTAACAAGGGGTGCATAATGCAAAATCAATTTTTCTTTTAATGCCGGGGTTTTGTTAGCAATGTATGCCTGCCACAAATTGTCTAGGTTTGTCATTGCTGCTCCTACCTACTGTGCGCCGTCAAGGGGCATAGGCTCCAAAAACGGGTCGCGTAAAGATTCGTCATACGGGATTTCTTGTGCCATCGGGTCGTCAAACATAACGCCGACAGGGTCTTCCGGTTTTTGCTCAAGACCTTCGATAAAAGCTTGGTATTCCTCGTCCTGAGAAAAATCATATTCATCATTTACAGGCACAAAAATCTTGTCAATAAGAATGCTGCGGGCAATGCGGCCTGCAAAATAAAACAAAACAATGGCGACACTTACCCACAATGCCATGGTAAACAGGTTAAAAGCGAGCCTAAAAAATATATGCCAAAGAAATCCGCCCGTAAGCACCAAGCCCGCAAAAATGCAAATTAATAAGTGAGCCTTGTTTAATTGATATGGCATGTATATCACCGCTTTCTACCGCGCTCGGTTTTCGCACGCGTTTACAATTCTCTAATACCCTGCCCAATTGCCTTTATTAAAAATTTACCTGTTTCTGCATACAGCTCCACCGTGCGCCCAAAGTTTGCGCCCGTTTCCGAGGCAAGCAAAGGGATACCGCAGGATTGCAGTGCTTTTTTTGTGGCCTCTGCATTGCGGTCGCCTACGCGCAGGTTTTCGTTTGTGGCATTAAACGCAAACATTTGCGCACCGCCGGCTATTTTTGCCTTCATGTTAATTTTTTTCGCGCCGAGCTTTTCCATTTCCCTGATAAGCTCAACGATTGCAGTGTCTGCAAACTTAGCCTTGTTTGTATTATTATGGATTGCCTTGGAGTCCGGCAGCATAATATGCGCCAACCCTGCAACCTTTGCAATTTTGTCGTAAATGGCAATGCCGATACAAGAACCAAGCCCCAACGTGGTTAATACCCCCGGAGACTTACAGGCTTTTAAATCGGCCATACCTACAACAATCATATTTCCTGCCATATTACTCCACTCCCAATGACCGCAATATTCTGTAGAATGAATGCAAATTAGGTACTAAAACAAAGTTACCGGAAAACTCAATGCCCTCTATTTCAATTTGCGATTCGATAAAAAGCATTTTATCAGCCATTCTGCCAAATTCGATTGCAGGTACAGAAAGGATAGAATTAGCCATATCCACGCACATATACGGGATAGAAGGTTTAATCTGTGAGTTTGTAAGCCCCGCAAGCGAGGTAAGATACGAGCTTAGCATGATATTGCCTACCTCTTGTATAACAGAAGTCTCCATTTCGTCAAAAACGTATATGTCTCTGTCTGACGGTGGTTTCATGCCTGTCACAAGCTCGGCTACGTTGTGCGCCGCTTCTACAGTCATAAGCTGCATCATCATCCCCTGTATGTTACCGGAGAGAGATACAAAAATAGCCGCCAAAACATTTTCCGCCCCGCCCACGAGGTTAGCCACATCCTGAAACTCCAGCCAAGAAACATTTGGAGGTGGCATAGTTACCTTTTTGTTTACCATTTTGGAAAGGGCTGTAGCGGCATGAGCCGTACCCATACTGCCTATTTCTTTTAAAACGTCTAAGTGAGCGTCACTAAATATGCTTTCCGCGCTTTTCATGGCCATCTATAACCATCTCCTTTTCACGCGCCCTCGGTTTACCTTGGGCGGGCTTTTTTTAATTCTTCTCGTTGCATTTTGTACATATACCTTATTATTATTTCCTGGTCGGACTCGGGCATCATCGCAAATCTAATGCCGTATTGATAAGTGTATTTAGACCCTCGAGGCAGTTCTGACTTTGTACGTATGTCACCAAATGCCACTACGGTATCCTTATCCAAAGGAATGGAAATGTTTAAAAGATACCCTTCGTGCAAGCTTTTGTTTGTGTAAATTTTTGTGCCACCCGCGCTTAGGTCTATGACAAGCCCCTCTTCGCGCTCGGCCTGCTGACCGCTGGAATATATCACGGAGAATGAAATAGGAATGGCACAATTAAAACGGAATGCCGAACGCCTTTGAATTTTTTCGCCGTCATTGTCCACACGTAATTTTACTACGTCAAAGCCGTCCACGTCACCGTATGACATCATGGTCGCTTTAAATACATACGTGGCATTATCCGTTAGAAGACGAAGTGTGAGGCTTCCGCCGATTCTTAGGTCTACAGGTCTGTTTCTCTCCACGGGAGCGTGTATCAAAACCATTCGTTTATCGGGTATCAGCACCTCGATTTTGCACATAAACCCACCTGTGGGTCCGTCACTTGGGCGTTGGATTTGTACGCGTGCCCCGGATTTTAAATTGTCTAAAAACATATATCCCCCCTAGGAGCTAAACCTTCCGATAAATTTCATTACGAAGTTTTGGATATTATTTTTTCTGCCTGCTTCCATTTCCAATAAATTTGCGCAGATATCGGTGTATCTGTTCGCGCTTTCTGCGAACGGGTACTGTATAGAAACGGGCTTTTGCTTACGTACCGCACGCACAAGGTACGAATCAAAGGGTATGCACCCAAGGAGAATTAATTTTATCCCAAGAAAACGGGCGGACACACCATTTAATTTTTCGAAAACATCCTGTGCCTCTGCGTCATTTACTGCGCAGTTTACCACAAGCTTTAGCACTCCAACATCAGGCATTGTCGTTTTTATTGACTTAATCAGCGCGTAGGCGTCTGCAATCGCCGTCGGGTCGGGGGTGGTAACTACAATTGTATCGGATGCAGCCTGTATAAAGTTTGTCACCGCATTAGAAATACCTGCGCGTGTGTCTATTATAATGAAGTCAACCATGTCGTCCAAGCGCAGAAACCCGTCGGTGAGGCGTGAAAGCTGGCTGTCGTTAAGGTCTGTAAGTGCCGCCATACCCGAGCCGCCGGAAAGGAACATACAACCCATAGGGCCTATGGTGAGCGCGGACTCCATATCTACGTTGCCGTTTAGCACATCGGCTACCGTGTGCTTTGGAGAAACACCTAACAGTATTTCCACATTTGCAAGCCCAAAGTCTGCATCTATTACCACAACGCGCTTGCCCAGCTTTCTCATTTGTATCGCGAGGTTAATGGAGAAGTTGGACTTCCCTACTCCGCCTTTTCCGCTGGCTACCGCTATTACTCTTGCGGTCATGCTTGTCTTTTGTCGGGCGGGCTGCGGGTCTAACCCCGGATTTTGCATCATCAGCTCGCGCAGACGTTTTGCTTGGTCCATTATCATGCGGTATCACCGCCTTCCGCGTACGGGTGCGTCCCATTATCGGCTAGGCCAAGAAGCGATTTTGCTATTTTGTCGGGTTTTATTGCCTCAAGGTCGTCGGGTACATTTTGCCCAAAGGTTACATATGCGGCTTTTTTGCCGGCTAGGCAACAGATGTTCATTAGTGAGCCTAGTGTTTCTGCCTCGTCTAATTTTGTGAAAATTAAATTAAAATCCGTTTGCTGGTCGAATACGCTTACTATTTTGCATAGGTCTGTGTATCGCGTGGTTACGCTTACGACTAAATATCGCGTACTTTCGGGTACGGCGTCAAGCAAAATTTTTAATTCTGCTATGCTTTCTGCATTTTTGTGGCTGCGGCCTGCTGTGTCTATCAGGACAATGTCGTTTCTGGCGCGCATGGCGATTAGATGTTCTTCCATTTCATCTGGATTGTATACCACTCGGATGTCTAAGCCAAGGATGTCGGCGTAGGTTTTTAACTGCTCTACAGCGGCTATTCTGTAGGTGTCGGCTGTGATAAGCCCCACACGAAGCCCGTGCTTTAGCGTTAATATGGAAGAAAGCTTTGCAATCGTTGTGGTTTTGCCCACGCCTGTGGGCCCCATAAATACTATGGTTTGTGCCTGGCCTTTGTTTGTGTCGATTAGCGTTGGGCCTTTCAGGATGTCTACTATGCTGCCGTATACGGCTTTTACCAATAAGCGTACGTCTACTTGGCCGTCTTCGTCTACGTTTTCAAGCTCTCTTAATATATGTGCGGCTACGTCGGGGCGTACTTCCTGCTCAATCATTGTATCGTAGAATAACTGTACCATGCTGTGCTTGTATTTTTTTTCTGTGGCGGATGGTGATGCGGCTTGTGTTTCTTCTTTTTTTGCTACGGGGG
>WQRQ01000092.1 GCA_009786685.1 Defluviitaleaceae bacterium | reverse complement strand
TTCAAAAGTGGTAAATCCAACGGCTTTTTGGATTCCGAGGTGACGGTGGCGGCGAATAATAACCGCTCCCACTATGAAATACAGCACAAGCAAGATTACTACAACGGCAAACCCAAGCATGGCGGTACTCAACAGGACGAGTATTCCTGTTATAGTGGCGTTTCCATCTTCGAGCATATCACGCCAATTCATTACGGATAGTATATATCTGTCAAGCACTGCAGACATTTCTTCCACAAACACACTAACATCAACCCCATCTTCGAGGTATATTCCAAGCCTTATTTGCCTAAAATCAGGCACTATACTACTCATACCTTCGGTAGTAATGCTAATGCTTGCCCCTGCACCATTTACGGCAACAGCCCCTTGCCCTTGCGTTATTCCTGTTACAACGAAAGGTGCGTCTTGCAATTCTATGTGCAGTATGTCATCTACGCCAACTCCCAACATGTCAGCAGCAATCCAAGACAAAGCAATCTCATTTCGATGTATCGGGTAACGCCCTCTGTACACTGAAGGATTCACTTTCATTGAAAAATCGTCCATCACATATGTGATTGTGTATTCACCATTTATTATGACTTGAGAACTGTCAATGAAAATCGCCTGTACAACTCCGCTCATAGCCATTATTGAGTTTCGCACATAATCGCTGTCTGCACCCGAATGAAGTTCAATAACCACGTCAGAAATTTCTGCTCCTGTGAGTGCCATAAATGAATCGCTTTGAGTTGTTGACATATGGCGCATACCCACAAAGAATATGCCTGTAAACGCAATGACTGCAAAAACTACAAACAGGGCTATACTTTGTTTGATATTTTGTAGAATTGCTTTGCTTCCCAATGCCAAATTCAAAGGAAGTATGGTTTTGTCTAATGGCAAATAATTACGCTTAAAGCTATTTCCTGCTGCTTCACCTCTTATTGCAACTACGGGGTCTATGCCTTTTATTTTGCGGGAGGAAAATAACACAAGAATGGAAACAATCAAAACGACAACGACTACGGCTATTAGGTTATGGGGAATGTCCAAACCCTGTTGCCATAAAAGTCCTGTTTGCATAGCAATTACGCTACGGATAAAGGGCAGCACTCCATAAGACAAGGTTACACCTACAAAAGCCCCAAACAAAGCAACCGCCAAATATTGCAATAAAAACCCTGCTCTTATCTGCCAACTGGTAAATCCTACTGCCTTTAACGAGCCAATTTGCGGCATATCTTCTTCTATGTTGTTGCTTATCTTAAAACGAATCATGGTTAGGCAAACAATCACAATAATAAATGCGAACACAATCACCATTACAGACAGAATACTCGGCAACAAAATTCTGCCGCCTACAAGCATTTCATATGTTCTTGTAATAAATTGAAGTGACGAATCGACCCCTATCCCCTCGTCAAAAATTCCTCGTATGAATTGTTCAACATTTCTTTGGTTGCCGGATATATCCGCAAACAATATGGCGGTGTGATATTGCTCAAATATTTGCAACAATTCGGCATACATATAGTCGGTTACATAAAAAGCAAATTGCATGTCAGCCGCATTGGAAAATAAGATGTCCTCTGAAAACCCCGCTACGGTGAAAGTAAGGGGTATGTTATTTACCGTCATTTCCATTTGGTCGCCTAATGAGAACACGCCGCTTGTGCTAAAGCCATATGGCACAAACACAGGATTCTGAACATCATTCAATGTGTCGCTGACAAGTTTCCATTGCGATACGGCTTGCTGTACTTCTCTGTTACGGAAAAATATTGTTGTTTGGTTTCCGCTTCTCCAGTCGGTTATTTCAGCGTTCACTACGATGGCATCATACATATTAAGTGAAATTATTTGCTCATGCCTTTCTATTCGGTTTTTAACATCATCTGCAAATTGAACGTATGGCAAAGTATAAAAAGCATCAGACGTATTCAGTTCCGAGGTCATGTTTCCCAAAAAACCTTGAAAGTTTATGGCAAGCATTAAACCCACATTTAACATTAGGGAAGAAATCAGCAGTAATACCACAAGAATAATACCCTGTATTTTCATTTTAGATATATTGGCTCTTGCCATCATGTAGGTCTTACGCATTTCTACCACCCCATCTCCGTTAAAAATTCGCCCAACTGCTTGCGTCTTGTTTCATTTATTTCCTGATAACTGCCAAGTTCACAAGTGCCGCGAATCACACCGTCCATTACATAGAGAATACGGTTGCCACGAATAGCTGATTTTACATCATGCGTTACCATAACTATACTTTGACCATTTCTATTTATTTTGGTTAGTGTATCTAAAACTGCCGTGCCGGAAGCGGAGTTTAACGCGCCTGTTGGTTCGTCTGCAAAAATCACGGGAGGTTTGTTAATCAACGCCCTCACGATAGCGGCTCTTTGCGCTTCGCCGCCGGACACTTGTGATGGAAATTTTCTATATATATCTTCATTCAAGTTCATATCTGCAAAAAGTTTACGAGCGTTTGAAGTTATAATTGCTGTATCTTTGGAAACCAACAACCCGCAAGCAATTACATTATCCATAATGCTCATGTTGTCTAATAGGTGCATTTGTTGAAATACAAACCCGCAATGATTACGGCGAAACAACGCCATTTTATCGCTGTTAAGTTTGGAAATATCTGTTCCCATGAAATCTACGCTACCCAAAGACGGTACATCCATACCGCTTAAAGCGTATAAGAGAGTAGATTTGCCCGCCCCGGAAGCACCCATGATTACGGTAAAATCCCCCTCATAGATTTCTAAATCCAAATTCTTAATAACATGTTGCTGCACCTCGCCCGATGCAAAGGTCTTTGTCAGTTTGTTGGTTTTTAGGATTATTTTTTTCATGTTCCAACCTCCTTATGACCTTAGTTTACATCCGAAATCCTTAACAAGACTTTTCTTATTCTTAGCAGATTCTTAAATATTCTTAACGCCAATTAAGATTTTAGGCAAGCATCAGAGTTACTTTAACCATGAAACCGGGAGCAACATTTGATAATTGAATATCACCGCCCATTTCCAACATTAAATATTTTGCTATATGAAGTCCCAAGCCGTAGCCGCTTATTTCTGCTGTGCCTTTCCCCCTATAAAACTTGCCAAATAAAAGGGGTAGTTCTTCTTTATCTACCCCTTTGCCAAAATCCCTAAATGTGATAATTAACATTGCGCCGTCAAAATAAGCGGTTATTTCTATCTTAGTGGTTGCATATTTATATGAGTTTCCAATAATATTATCGAAAACTTGTACAAGCCTCACGGTATCGCCCATCAAAATGCAATCGGGAATCTGCACTTGCTCCACCAGTTTTTTATAATCAGCACTTTGTATCAACTGCACCAATGCCGTACTTGGAAACTCTGTGACATTAACTTTTAAGGCTTGGAGTTCCTGTAATGTAGAGTGAAACATATCATTAACAAGTACCGTAATTTCTTCTGCTTTATTAAACATCTCTTGTAACTGATACTTGGTTTTATCATTATAATCTCGTGTCAGCATTAGTTCCGCCGTTGCCTTGATAGCGGCTAACGGCGTTTTTATATCGTGTGACATAGACGCTACAAGTTCTTTTTTTCGTCTGTCGGCTTCCCTTTCATTTTCTCTTGCGGCTTTAAGTTCTTCACGCAACAAGTCAAAACTTTCGGTAAATGCACCAAATGTATTGTGCTTGTCCTGTTGCAACGGGGTATCCAAATCCCCGCTTGCCACATTTTTTGCAAAATCTTTTAGCTTCACAAATGGGGTGATTATTCGCCTTTGGTAATAAATATATAAGAATATTAAAGCAGAAATAAAAATCGCTTGATACACACCAATCACCATCAATACAATCATGTTTCGACTTTGTGCTATGTGATTAGCTTGTTCAAGCTCCTGTGACAATCTGCTGAGCAAAATGTCTAATGCTTTTGCATGGTCGGCTTCTTCAATGGCATATATCGAATACATAACTGCTTCGTTGATAGCCGTGGTTGATAATCTACTTGCCGTGAAGTTTCCAATAAACAACGCAAGCCCAAAAAAGCACAATGCAGATACCGCTACAAACAATATTAGGATTTTTTTCATTGACCCGACACCTCGATTGCATTAAAAATATACCCACGCCCCCATATAGATTGAATATATTTAGGTTCATTGGGATTGCTTTCGATTTTTTCTCGTAGGCGACGTATGTGAACATTAAGGGTATTGTCGCTGGTGGTGCTGTCCTCCCAAACACTTTTAAATAATTCGTCCTTGGTAATTTCACGGTTTCGATTTTTTACAAAATAGGCTAATAGCTTATATTCCATGCTTTTTAATGAATGAGTTTTTCCGGCTGAGGTAACGTCTTTACGCATGAAGTCAACTTGCAAATCCTCATGGATAAAAATATCTTCTGCACTTTTACGATAACGGTTCAAAATTACCTTAACCTTTGCCAACAACACGGACAAAGAATAAGGTTTCTGAATATAATCATCGCCACCTATTGATAGGGCGAGTAATTGGTCTGTATCACCAGTCCGTGCACTAATAAATAGAATGGGTATTTCTGATGTTTCTCGTACTTTTCTACATATGTCAAAACCCGAACCGTCCGGTAAGTTTATATCAAGCAATATCAAATCTGCTTCATGTTCATATAAAAATTCCATGCAACTTTGGTAATTTTCTGCGCGATAGGTTTTAACACCAAAGGCATTAAAATATTCGCACGTTGATTCTCCGAGGAGCTTATCATCTTCCACAAGCAGGCAATCATATTTCATTCGGTTTTCCTCCCTCACCTATGTTTTTATTCTTAAATCTACGGTCATTAGGTTTTTCTGTTTCTTTCGGAATCATCCAAGCATGACCAAATCGGATAGCACCCTCTATACGCCCGTCTTTCAAATATGCCTGCACCCACCGCAGGGAAACTCCCCATTTTTCTGACGCCTGTTGCGCTGTCATGTAATCCATAATTCTCAATCCCTCATTCCTCAAACAAGTTTAGGCTATCAATCATAGTATACTGCGTTTTAGCGTATAGAAGCAATACATTAAATAAAAACTTTCGTATACGTCTAATTTGACCATATAGCTTTTGCCAGTTGTTTTACGCTCACTCCTTTTTGGAATTTTTGGTGCATATAAAAAAACAACCGCTCGTGTTTGCGATTGAATTTTTCGGGGTTTGTGGTAATATTAGCGGGGTTGTGGTTGATAAATCATGGCTTGTGAATTTAATTTATATACTATGCAGGGGAAGGTAGCGATTAATATGGTCAGATGTTCCTATTGCAATTTAGAATCCGAAAGTCCAGCTATGTTTACCATACTTATAAAAAGGACTGAAAAACAGTTTTACGGTTGTAGTGATGAATGTACAAACAAAACTAATGCTTTTTGGCGTTACGCACTCCGAACCCAATTTTTATTTTGGATTGGGGTGGTATCTACCGTAGTGTTGTGTTTTATAGGATTCGTCAATTTATCATTCATTGCAATAGGGCTTTATGTCTTGGGCATTACAGTGGTTTTGTTCCCCTTTGCAACGCCAGAAACCATTTCTTCATTAGGCGTGAAGAAATCTATTTTATCGGTTAGAGTTTCCGCAATATTCGTGTTTTTACTTGCCACCGTTTTTTTGCTCATTTTCTAAGTGAGAGAACGCCCATGTAATAAGCATAACCTTCGCATAAATTTTTGCTTGATTCTGCCAAACCGAAAAGCGCAACCTTTCCCCAAGTTGGGGAAGGGTTGCGCTTTTTCAACTTCACAGGGCATACTTTCTTGTGTCCTCTTTTAAGTGGACGTTTTTCCAATGTACCCTGCTCGTTTAGTAACTTTTTACACTCCTTTATGGTTGTTGTCCCTACTTTGAAAACCTCATGCGCTTCTTGTATTGTGTGTCCTTCTCCAATGTAATTCGTTACTTTTTTTTCTTAAATCAACACTATATGCCATGCGATAATTATATCAAAAATTTAGACTATTATCAATTTAATTAACTATATTGCTCCCCCGATTAAATCGTGAAGCATCTTGCCGGGAGTTTGTCATCTTAGGCAAAGCGGTGATATAATGACTTATACCAAGTGCCACCAAATGCTGAATGTTTTCGCACTTTGGTATATCCTACAGAAACGGAATCAAACACAAATGCGCTTTATACTTGGCAATCCGGGTACGGGAAAAACAACATTATGCTTGCAAGAAATCCGCGAAAAAATATCCACGGGAGAATCCGCACCCCTGTACTACTTAGTGCCGGAGCAATTTTCCTTGCAATCGGAACGCCTTTTACTTAGCGGCGCAGACAGCCGCGAAGCGACCACCCAGGTACAAGTCCTAAGCTTTAACCGCTTGGCATTCCGTCTGTTTTCCGTACTCGGCGGCCCACCGGGCAAACATGCCGACGACCTCGGCAAGCAAATGCTTCTGCGCAAAGTTTTATTCGAAGTTGGGGACGAGCTGGAATTCTTCAAAAGCGCGGTAGATAAACACGGCTTTGTAAGCGAGCTAACAAGCACCATCACGGAGATGAACCACTACCGAGTAAGCGTGACAGACCTTACAGACCGCGCTAACGACGCCCCGCCTGCACTGGCCGCAAAGCTCCGCGACACCGCGCTAATTCTAAAAAAATACCGCGAGGCCGTAACAGGTCGTTATCTGCTAACCGACGAAATGCCCGAGCTGCTATGCCAAAAGCTGGAAGCCGCTGCCGACAAACCGCTCCATCTCTTAGACGGCGCGTATTTTTGGGTGGACGGATTCAGCGGCTTTACGCCACAGGAGCGTCAAGTTTTGCTACATATACACAAACGCGCCGCGCAGGTGACGGTAACATTAACGGCGGACGAAAAAAGAAAACGCCTATTCCGCGCTCCACTGGAAACAATGGAAAAGCTCGGGAAAGCCACAGAAAAAATCACCTTGGATAAAACCCACCGTCACGCAGAAAATATCCAAATAATCACGGCGCATGACAAATATGCCGCCGTATATGCCGCTGCCCACCACGTATTAGCTCTACGCGAAAAAGGCTATCGCTTCCGAGACATAGCCATCCTATGCGGAGACCGCGCACAATACGAAAAAATCCTGCAAACAGTCTTCGACCGCCAAAAAATCCCACTTTTTGTGGACACGGAGATAGACATTCTCTCGCACCCGTTAACGGAGCTTATCCGCGCTGCGTTGGATATCCCCATCAAAAACTACAGCTACGAGAGCGTTTTTCGTTTTCTGAAGACGCAGCTAACGCAAATCCCGCCCGACGACATAGACATACTGGAAAACTACGTCCTCGCCAACGGAATCCACTCCTACAAATGGCGATACGAGTTCTCGGATGAAATTGAAAAAAGCGCGCAAGCCCAAGTATTAAGCGCGTTGGCGGCATTTAAAAAAGTGCGTGCCACGTCCATCGCTACGGTAAAAACCCATGCCGGCCGCGTGTTTGATATGCTGCACTCGTTAAATGTGCCGCAAACGCTGCAAAGCTGGTTTGAAAAGCATATGCGCGAAGGTGACCCCGCTACGGCGCGTATTCACGGGCAGATATGGCCAAAGCTATGCGAAGTCTTCGACAAGCTCGTAGAAATCCTCGGTGACGAAAAGGTAACGCACAAAACCTTCGCGGCGACCTTGGATGCGGGGCTTTGTCAAGTTGGGCTTGGGCGCATTCCGCCCACCGCCGACCAAATTGTGCTGGGCGACATCACACGTTCGCGCTATCCGCAAATCCGCGCAATGCTTGTTCTTGGCGCAAACGACGGCGCGTTGCCGCCGATTCCCACACAGTCGGGGTTGCTAACGGAGTACGAGCGTAAAATCTTAAAAAATTCCGCCCTGGAACTCGCCCCGGAAAACCACCACAGGATAAATGAGCAAAACTATAACCTATACTGCGCGATTTCTCAGCCCTCCGAAGAGCTAATCTTCATCCAAACAGAAACAGCCGGCAAACCTCTGCGCCCCGCGCCGATTATCGCAGAAATAAAACGCCTTAACCCAAATATAAAAACCACCCCCGCACCCATCCCCGCAGAGTATGCGGCAAGCAGCACAAGCGTCTTTTTCGCGCCCGTTGTCCTTGCCCAAAGCCCCGCAAGCGGCCTACAAACCCTATACACCTCCGCCTCGCGCTTGGAAAACTTCGCCCGCTGTCCCTTCGCCTATTACATGAACTACATCCTAAACGCCCGCGTGCGCAAGCTCTACGAAGTCCTGCCATCCGACCTAGGCGGTATCTTCCACGACGTAATCGCGGATTTTACAAGGTCACAAAATTTCAACCTAACTCGTGAGGAAATCAACGCCGCCGTAGGCCATTTGGTCGAAGGTCTGAACCTCGAAGACTCCATCTTCCACAGCACCGCCCGTAACAAGCACATCTTGAACAAGGTGCAAAACGTCGCCGCTGCCTCCTGCTGGGCATTATGCGAACAAATAAAACGCGGCGAGTACAGCCCACAGCTAATAGAGCAAGAAATCACCGCAAATATAGCCTTGGGCGGCGGCAAAAGCCTATCCCTGTCCGGCCGAGTAGACCGCGTAGACATCCTAAAAACTCCCGATGCAGATTTAATAAAAGTAATAGACTACAAATCCGGCAGCGGAAAATTCAGCAAAGAAGAAGCCCTAAAAGGCGTACAGCTTCAGCTAATGCTATACATGGACGCAATTCTAAAAACCCGCAAAAACGCCGCCCCCGGCGGAATCTTCTACTTCCCCGTGGACGACCCAATCATAAACGCCGACGAAGCCCTGGATGAAAAAACACGGGAAGAAAATATTTTCAAAGCATTTAAAATGTCGGGACTGGAGGCGGACAATACCTTCGAGCAATTTAGCGGAGAGGTAAACGCAAAAGTAAAAGACCTCGGCACACGGCTTTTCGGGGGAGATATCACTGCCGTCCCGTTTACAAAAGGGCAAAAAAGCCCGTGCAGATATTGCAAATTTTCTTCCGTATGCGGTAAATGACATGTAAATGTAACAAAATTATTGTCAAAATCTTTTAATTAAGTTATGATATTCTACAAGAATAAAACAGCGCAAATCAGCACGTACTAAACGGCCTAAGGCCAGTCGGGGGTAGGGGAGTTGACACCATCAAGAAATAATAAAGTTCGCGTAGCCGTCTCCGACCCTCGGTTGCAAGGGAAAGTGCAAATAAATGTAGACGCAGGCTCGTTGGATTCTGTATACTGGTACATCAGGTTTAATATCCCGCTGGACGAAAAATCCGTTAACGAGAAATCAATGGAAATCACCGACACAGAAGGCTATATAATGCGCACCGACATCTCCTACAGGTCGCAAGACAGCACAATTATAATTTCTCCGCTGGACACATACGAAGAACAGCGTTATTATGTATTAAAGGTATCAAAAAAAGTACGCTCTGCCAAAGGGCAAAATCTAAAATCCATCATAAGCATACTGTTTAAGCTCTACCAAGGTCAAATTTCGGAATATAAAATACTTAAAAAAGATGTACCCGTGCCACCATCCCGTGCGCGCCCCAAAAACTACGACGAAATGCAAAAAAACCGCGTAAAAAACGACTTGGATAATTACACGGAAAACCTGCCAAAGCGTACAAAAATGACACAGGACTCCGTAGGCATAAACCCCGTTGTGGGCATTATAGGATTCCTTACGGTATTTGCGGGCTTTGCAACAGGCAACATTACATTAATTATCATCGCAATGATAATCTGCGCATTGGGCGCGACACATATTTACATGCAGTGGCAAAAAAAGACCTTTCGTGCAAAAATGCACTATAATAAAGGCGTAAGGCACTTTAACAGAATGCAATACACCCAAGCAAAAGCTGCATTCGAAAAATCACTTGAGCTAAACCCAAAAAATGAGTTGGCCAAGTACGGTTTGGTGCGCGTGGGTATATACAAATAGCGCGAACTTATCTCGCGACCGGAGGGATGTTTTATGGATTTACTTACACGTTCAGATTTTGATGGATTAGCATGTGCCGTACTTTTTCGCGAAATAGGGCTTATCGGCAAATGGCGTTTTGTTCACCCAAAAGACCTGCAAGACGGGCATGTACGCGTTACCGCAAATGATATTCTTGCAAACGTGCCGTATGTAGCCGGTTGCGGAATGTGGTTCGACCACCACACCAGCGAATGGGAAAGAATCGGCAAGCCGGAAGGCTTTGTAGGCTCACTCCGCAAAATGGACAGCGCGGCACGCGTGGTATACGAATACTACAAAGACCGCTTCGACCTCACAAAATTTGACGAAATGCTTGCAGACGTAGACAGGGTAGACGCGGGCAAGCTTACGGCAGACGACATTTTAGACCCTAAGGGTTGGGTGCTGTTGGGCTTTCTTTCCGACCCGCGTACGGGGCTTGGGCGTTTCCGCGAGTTCCGCATAAGCAACTACAGCTTGATGGAGGATTTGATTGATTTGTGTCGCACAAAACCAATCTCGGAAATCCTTAAACATCCGGACGTAAAAGAACGCATAGACCTCTACTATGAGCAAACCGAGCTTTTTAAAGCCATGCTTAAAAAGCACACGGTAGAAAAAGGCAATATCATAATCACAGACCTGCGCGGCGTAGAAACAATAAATGCTGGCAATCGCTTCCTAATATACAGCCTGTTCCCCAATGCAAACATAAGTATGTGGATAGTGGACGGCAAAAATAGAGAAAACTGCTCTATCGCCTGTGGGTACAGTATCCTAAACCGCACATCCACGGTAGACGTAGGCTCGGTACTGCTAAGCTACGGCGGCGGCGGCCACAAGCAAGTAGGCACATGCCAAGTACCCTACGACCAAGCCGACAAGGTAATAGAAGAATTATCAGAAAAACTTCAATAGAAATGGAATGATTGAATTATGAAACACATAAAAACAATTTTCCCGGGAAATTTACAACAAGATAGCCATGACGTGCGCGCTTCAGCGCGCAATGTAGGCTGTGGGGAATGCCAAACATCATGCCAATCTGCGTGCAAAACATCCTGCACCGTTGCAAACCAAAACTGCGAGCAAGCCGACGTATTAACGGCGTCCGCCCTGCGTGATAAGCCACTAAACAGCCGCATAAATCGCAAAACCGCGTAAAATGATACATTGTTTCACAGTTTGCTCCGAAAACTTTGTGCTGGACATAAACAGCGGCGCGTTGCACCAAGTTGACGACGAGGCATTTGAATTATTAAAGGATATGAAAAAGGCAACCGATTCCATCGGTATGCCTTTTTCTCGTGCGCGGGAGGAGGTGCAGGCTCTTATCGACGCAGGGCAGCTTTTTTCGCCTGCGCAGGCGCAAGAAATTCACGAGCATATGCAAAATCGCAAGCCCGTTGTAAAGGCCTTATGCCTGCACATCGCCCATGAATGTAATTTGCGCTGCTCGTATTGTTTTGCGGGCAAGGGGCATTACACCGACAACGACCGCGGACTAATGCCGCCGGAAGTCGGCAAAAAGGCATTGGATTTTTTGATAAAAGAATCCGGTGCGCGGCATAACCTCGAGGTAGACTTTTTCGGGGGCGAGCCAATGCTTAATTTTGGCATGGTAAAGGAGCTTGTGGCGTATGGGAGACAACGCGAGAAAGAGGCGGGGAAGAA
>WQRQ01000091.1 GCA_009786685.1 Defluviitaleaceae bacterium | reverse complement strand
GGCTCCGGGGTGGGTTTTGGTGTTGGCTCTGGAGTAGGCTCCGGAGTGGGTTTTGGTGTAGGCTCTGGCGTAGGCTCCGGAGTGGGTTTTGGTGTAGGCTCTGGCGTAGGCTCCGGTGTGGGTTTTGGTGTAGGCACGGGCGTCGGTTCCGGTGTGGATTTTGGTGTTGGCTCTGGTGTAGGCTCCGGTGTAGGCGTAGGCAAAGGTATATAAACATAGCAATCATCAATATAATCACATATGCAATCATCGCAATCCCCGTCGGCACATATACAAACAACGACGCGGCGTAAAATATTTATCACGAGTTTTCTTTCCACACTATCTATTGGGTTTTGTGCTGTTATTGTTATTTCGCGTGTACCGATTTCCGCAGCTTCCAAAACTTCTATTTCCAATACTCCGTTAATATCATTAACCACCAAGCCTGCTTTTTCTCCGGAAGCGGTCGGAACGGCCGGCATAGGATTTCCGGTGGCACTTACCACAAAACCCCCGCCATCGCCGTGATAAAGGTTAAATTTTCCGTATCCGCTTATGGTCGGCGGTGTCGCAGGCTCCAAAACCAACACATGGCCAAAAGGACAAGGCGATACAAAATCAGCCGCATAAACCTGCCCGTTTGTTTTTACCAGCACAACCGCATTTTCGTACTCGGGAAAGTAAAAATATAAAATCCCATCCTCTCCCGTAAACACACGGTTTACACCGTAATCTATGACCTGCGTACCACGTTTAAATAAAACAGAATCAACAGCAACACCATCCTCGTCAATATCCCCAAGCCTTATGCGGTTAAGAAAAACAGGCTGCCCGTCATTCCGTCCGCCTTCACTATAAGCACCGATAATTTCCGCGCCGCTAATACTGCCGCCGACGATTATAATATTACCGCCGTCGGAATTTAGTCCGCCGCCTATTCCCGGGGCGTAGTTGCCGTAGTATCTGCCGCCGTATGCTGTAACCATGCCGCCTTTTATTTTAATTTCGCCGTTTCCTCTTGTTGCGGGGCTACCACCACTATGGCAATTTCCGCCGCCGATACCTGCACCGCCTTCGCCACCACGCGCATATACAGTTCCGCCGGTTATCATAATCGTACCGCTGGTGCCACCGGTCCCGAATTGAAATAATCCGGAAGCACTGCCTATACCTGCGCCCCCCGTAACCCCGCCTTGAGCATTTACTGTGCCACTGCTTATTGTAATATTTCCGCCGACTCCACTGTCAAGTGTACAGCCTCCTATTCCTGCGGACGCATCGCCGCCCGTTACATAAAGCGTGCCTGTGCCGCCTATATTAAGCGTCGCATTTTCCACACGTATTCCCGCCGCAGTAATCCCACCCACCAGGGTATTTTCCTTTATGATAGTAAGATTAAGAGTTGCCCCGTTCCCAACTAAAATGGCGGGGGCAAAAGTCGATATATTCGAAATGTCAACATTTTCAAGTGTAACATTAGCTGTCGCACCGGGCGCGATTTCAATGCGCTGACGGCTTGCGGCAGTCCCTCGGACAGTAATATTCGCGCCGTTACGGATAGTAAGGATAGTGCCGTTAAACACCCAAGGTTCGTCAGCACCGGCTCTGATTTCCGGAGAATTAAAATCAAAAACGCAACCATCGGCAAAGGTAAAATCCACAGACATAAAAACAAGAAGCACCGATAAAAACGCAGCAATCAGTTTCATAAATATCCTCCATTTGTGCATAATTTGACAATTATAAACATAAAATGATACTAAATACAACCGAACGAAGGAGCGATTCAAATGGAATTTTTCGGCCTAAAGGAAATCCGCAGCAGCCTTGTAATCATAGACAAAATCCACGACGCCGCCTTCGACGACATAGTAGAAGTAAAAACCCCATCCGGCCCACCGCGCATAGGGCGGATAATCCACCTGTACGGCGATACGGCAGTCATCCTCGTATTCGAAGGCGCACGAGGTCTAACGTCGGATTCTACCTCCGTACGTCTAACAGGCCGACCGCTGCAAATGCCCCTTTCCGAAGAAATCCTCGGGCGAGAATTCGATGGTCTCGCACGGCCAAAGGACGGGCTTGGAGCGGTTTTTTCAAAAACATCAAAACCGATAGAAAACACCCCGATAAACCCAACACACCGCATATACCCGCGCAACTACATACACACGGGCTTCTCCGCAATCGACGGCCTAATCACGTTAATCCGAGGCCAAAAGCTACCCATTTTTTCTGCCGACGGCCTGCCGCACAACCAACTCGCCGCAAAAATCGCCACCCAAGCCACCATCGCAGACGAAAAATTTGCGGTAGTATTCGCGGCGATGGGCATAAATCACGCCACAGCGGAGTTCTTCCGCAACACCTTCATAGAAAGCGGCCAATACGAGCGCACGGTAATGTTTTTAAACATGGCGGACGACCCACCCACGGAGCGAATAGCCACGCCGCGCTTTGCCCTGACCGCCGCAGAATACCTGGCCTACACCCACGACTACCACGTCCTTGTAATCCTAACCGACATGACCGCCTACGCCGAAGCCCTGCGAGAAATCTCCTCCGCCCGCGACGAAATCCCCGGTCGCAAGGGCTTCCCGGGCTATATGTATTCCGACCTAGCCTCCATCTACGAGCGCGCAGGTATCCACGCGGGCAAACGCGGCTCCATCACCCAAATCCCAATCCTAACCATGCCCGCCGAAGACATAACCCACCCCATCCCCGACCTGACGGGCTACATCACAGAAGGCCAAATAGTCCTCGACCGCGCCCTCCACAAAAAAGGAATCTTCCCACCCATAAACGTACTCCCGTCCCTATCGCGCCTAATGAAAGACGGCATAGGCGAAGGCTTCACAACAAAAGAACACCCCGGCATAGCCGCAAAATTATTTGCCGCCTATGCCGAGGTGGGAGACGCCCGCGCTCTATCAAGCGTAATAGGAGAAGAAGACCTATCGGAAAAAGACCGCAACCTATTAGAATTCGGAAAAAAATTCGAGCAAGAATTCCTAAACCAAAAGAATCCCCGCTCGATGAATGAAACCCTAGCCCTAGCCCAAACTCTTTTCGGAGGTAGCCCTCTTTAACCCCGCCCGCGCCCGCGAAAGCCGCGACTTAACCGTGCCGACGGTAATATTAAGTACATTTGCAAGCTCGTCATATGTCAGCCCCTGCATATCCCGCAAAATCACGACCATCCTGTGGTCGGGGGGCAAATCATTTATCGCGCCGAGGATTTCTCGCACGCGCTCATTTGTGGCGGCATTGTCCTCGGCAGACGGCGTATTCACGTTTAGCACTTCTTCCGTAAGCTCCGTCGTCTGCGGGCGTTGCTTTCGCAAAGTATCCAAGCAAACACGCGCCGTTACGGTACATATCCATGCCTTTAGCGTACCGTCCTCGGGCAAGGTTAGCCTCGGCAGCCCATTGTAAATCTTAATCGCCGCGTCTTGGCTCGCATCCATTGCGTCCTCCGGGTTATTAAAATATCTGCGGGCAATATGATAGATAAGCTTCTGATATTTGCGCAAAATTTCTTCAAATGCATGTTCCGAAGCCGGGGGATTTTTTTTAGCTTGTGCCAATAATGTAACGTCTGTCATTTGTAATTTCCTTACAATAAAAGTAACCGCAATAAAATAACCCGAGGTGCCGGTCCTATATTTTGACACCTAGCCCAAGGCTAGGTGGGTGCCCGCAACAAGGATTCCGCTTTCCGCGACATGGCGGCATAACGTAGGCATTGCAATAAATAGGGCTCCCGTTTTGCGTCTGTAGGTTCAAAATAATAGGGTGTCGAACATCTCAGGCTCTGTAGCCATATTATAATCCCGTTTCTACAAAATATGCAAGCATTATTTATTGGAAAATATAAATAAAATGAGGTAATATGAAATACGGTGAGGTTATGAAAACAGACAGACTTTTGGCGATAGTGATATATCTTCTTAATCACGATAATGTGAGCGCGGCAAAATTGGCCGAGCGATTTGATGTATCAAAGCGCACAATATTAAGAGATATAGAACATATTTCCTCGGCGGGTATCCCGATACAGTCCCTTTATGGTGCAAAGGGCGGATACTCGGTTATGAAAGGTTACAAACTGGACGGGCGGCTGCTTACTTCCGATGATTCGGCCTCCATTACAGCCGCGCTAAAAGGGCTTTTATCGTCTTACAACAACGACCGATACAATAAAACACTGGAAAAAATAGCATCGATTTTACCAACTCACCAAAATCAAAATATTTTTCTCGATTTTGGTGCTTCGGGAGAAAACAGCGGAATTCAGGAAAAAATAAAAATTCTGGAAAATACAATAAACGATAAAAATGTTATCAAAATTTCATATGTAAATGCCATAGGCGAAGGCTCTAACCGCTCTATTGAGCCGATTGCCCTAAACTACCGCTGGTATGCGTGGTATTTACTGGCCTTTTGCACAATCAAACAGGATTACCGCATTTTTAAACTTGCCCGTATCACAAAAATCGAAATAACAAAAAAAACATTCTCCAAACAACACAATGAGCCATCTCTCTTATTGGAGCAAGCCTTCGGAGATGTACAAGAAAGCATTAACATAACCCTGTCATGCAAAGCCGAAGTAAAAACCCAAATATGCGAATATCTCAACGGAGAAATAACAGAAATACAAGAAAACGGCGATTTTACAATGCATATCCACGCCATCGAAAACGAAAGAATGTGGTACGCAATGCTATTAAGCTTTGGCGATAAGGTAAAGGTACTGCAACCCGAAGCACTACAAACCCGATTGCAAGAAACGGCAAAAAATATTTTATCTCTCTATAAAAAATGGTGACATACAGGTGTCACTATTTTTGTTGTACGATAAAAAAATCAATCAAATGAGAGGAAGAATAAACATGGATTTTTGCGAAGAAAGAGGACTGGGATATTGCGGATTTGCCTGCGTGGTATGCAGTTTTAAAGATTGCCCCGGCTGTGCAAAAAAAATTGCCGACGGTGACGAATGCGCAGTAGGAAGATGTGCCGCCCAAAAAGGTGTAGACGGTTGTTACGCCTGCCCCGATTACCCCTGCGACAAGGAACTGCTTAAAAACAAACGCAACAAAGCATTTAACCGCTATGCGCGGGAGTTTGGCACGCAAGAATTGATTAAACGTCTCCAAATCAACCATAAAAACGGCATTATGTACCACAAGCCAAACAACCAAACGGGCGATTATGACGTTTTGGAAACAGAAGAAGAAATCTATCAGCTTTTAGCAAACTAACAATATACAAGGAGGATTTATATGAGCGAAATCAAAAGACATAGTATCGACAAAGATACTGCCGAAAGAAATGCCTATTCCGAGATTGTTGAAGCGGGCGATTTTGTGTTTCTGACCTTTTGTGCCGGAAATATAGGGAAAACCGTTGAAGCACAAGTGCATGGTGCGCTTGACAACATGGAGCTAAGATTGTCCAAGGTAGACTTAACCCTTGAATCGGTTGTCAAAGTTGACGTAATGATGAAAGACCCTTGGAACATTCCGACTATGGAAAAAGTGTTTAAAGAACGATTCAAAGGCGTTTACCCTGCACGCAAAACCATATCCTCAGAATTTGCTCACCACAGCGGAGAAAATGGTTTGCAAGTTCAGATTGACGCAGTGGCATACAAAAGTACAAAAAAATAAGAGAGAGTGAATCCGAATTAGTGTAAATGGAATAATCAACCAAAATTGTGGAAATACTAAAGATACGCCCAAACAGGGCAATGCTGGAGAGCAACCCGACGCGCGTCGTGAGCTTTAAGCGGTGAAGAACGGCAAGTTGCCCTGGGCTTGCTTGGAGCTTGACGGTCTGCCTCGGGGTGTAGGTTGCTTTTCGGGCGGTTTTTCGGCTTTGGGTTTATCGGTTTTTTCTTCCGCTACCTTGCCACCCTGCGGCGGTTTTTCCTGTGCTTCAGAAGATTTGCTTTGCAAGGTTTGGTTTTTTTGGTTAAAATCATAAGTGACAACTTTATCGTTTTTTTCGAGAGCAGATTTTTCTGTGCTTTGCGTTGCTTGGCTGTCCTGTGCCAATGCCGCCGCTTCGGGTGGTGCTTTTTCGGGCGGTGGGGCTTCGCTGTTAATGTTTAACTGCTCGTTGGTGGGTGTGGATTTTTCGTCCGTTGGCTTTTTTACATCTTCCATGCGCTGTGCCTCCTTTGCTGTTTGATTGCATTAAAAAAGGGCTTGATTTTTTCAACCAAGCCTTGCAAGATAGATTTATTCCCCCTTTCCACTTCGGGCCATTGTGTCCCGAAGTGTCGAGCGTAACAATTAAAAACGCCGCTTCCTTTGGGTTGAAGAAACGGCATTTTACTGTAGGTTAGCTCGGTTTATTGGTTTTATTTTGTGTAGTACATTGTATTGGGTTGATACAGTACGTTGGTCATCATTTATTAAAAAACACTGCCGTAGCCTTATGAGTGATAAAGGCTACGGCGGTGTTATGATGATATCTGCTAAAACTGCACTACGTTTACGATGTTGCTAAGGAAAGGAAATTCTTCTTTGTTGCCTTTTACGGACTGGGAGGCGGCTACGATACGCAGCCATTTTTCTACATAGGCGCGGGGGGTGTCGGCTTTGCGGCAGAATGTCTTCATATAGTATTCGCCGTCGTCTTTGGCGTTGGTTAGTAGGGATACAAGGTACGTGCGTGCGGCGTCTGCGGAGGCGTTGCCCTTGGTGACATGCGACCAATCCAGTACATAGTGCTTTCCGTCGGGCGTGATTACAATGTTGCTGGGGCGTAGGTCACCGTGGCAAATCTTGTTATGGCGCGGCATTCCGTTAAGGTGAGTTTGCAACTCGTACTTTGTCATCGGGTCAAAATCCGATAGCGAAATCTTGTTAAACATCTTGTCACGATGATTTGTAAGAAATGGACATACCTGCTCGTGGATTTCCATTTGGATATCCACAAGGCGGTCGATATAGTTGTGTTTTTCCGCAGGGTTTTCTATCATTAATTCTTTTAATGTCTTGCCCTCGATAAACTCGGAGATGATTACCCAGCAGCCGTCTACCATGGTGACTTCCAGCACCTTTGGCACGTTAATGGAGGTTTCCTCTATCCGGGCTTGGTTTAACGCTTCATTCAAAACACCCGATTTGGAGTGTCCTTGATGAAATTTCTTAATGCACCTGTCTCCGTCGCGGTAAATTGTCTTGTTAGGTCGTTGTGCAATTACATTTGATAAGTCCATTTGATTAACTCCTTCCATGATAAACATTAAGATACATTTCGCGCATTTCTTCCATTAGCGGGTAGCGTGGGTTTGCGCCTGTGCATTGGTCGTCGAAGGCTTGCTCCACCATCTCGTCCAGCTTTGCCATAAAGTCGGCTTCGGAGATGCCGTAGTCTTTTACGGATTTTTTTACGCCTATTTTGGATTTTAGGTCTTCGATTTTGGCGATTAGGGCTTTTGTTTTTTCGGCGTCGTTTTTGCCTTCGAGACCGATGAATGAGGCGATTTCTGCGTAGCGTTCTGTGGCCTTGGGGTGCGTGTATTGGGAGAATGTTCCCATTTTAAGCGGGTTGTCCGTGGCGTTGAATTTTATTACTTCATTTATGAGAAGCGCGTTTGCTACGCCGTGTGGCAGGTGGAACGCCGCGCCAAGCTTATGCGCCATGGAGTGGCAAATCCCAAGGAAGGCGTTTGCGAAGGCCATACCCGCTATCGTGGAGGCGTTGGCCATTTTTTCGCGGGCTTCTTCGTTTTTGCCGTCGGCGTAGGCTATGGGGAGGTATTTGAAAACGGATTTGATTGCGGTGAGGGCGAGGCCGTCGGTGTAGTCGCTGGCCAGCATGGAGGCGTAGGCTTCTAGGGAGTGGGTGAGGGCGTCTATGCCCGACGCGGCTGTGAGTGACGGTGGCATATCCATCATATAATCGGCATCCACGATTGCGATGTTGGGCAGAAGCTCGTAGTCGGCAAGTGGATATTTTATGCCCGTTTTTTCGTCGGTGATAACGGCGAAGGGCGTAACCTCACTACCCGTACCGGCGGTGGTGGGGATTGCGATAAAGTTTGCCTTTGCACCCATGCGCGGGAAGGGGTAAATTCGTTTGCGGATATCCATAAACCGCATGGCGAGGTCGTGGAAATTTACCTCGGGGTGTTCGTACAGCACCCACATGATTTTGGCTGCGTCAATGGGAGAGCCGCCGCCGAATGCAATGATACAGTCGGGGTCGAAGTCCTTCATGGCCTTCGAGCCTTCGAAGGCGCATTCTAAGGTGGGGTCGGGGAGTACGTTGAAGAATGTCGTGTGGCGGATTCCCATTTCGTCGAGGGATTTTTCCAGTGTTTTTGTGTAGTCGTTTTTGTATAAGAATTCGTCCGTGACTATGAAAACACGTTTTTTGTCGTACACATCTTTTAGCTCGCAGAGTGCTACTTTTAGCGAGCCTTTTTTGAAATAAACTTTTTCGGGTGTTCTAAACCACAGCATGTTTTCCCTCCGCTCGGCTACGCATTTGATGTTTAACAGGTGCATTACGCCTACGTTGTCGGATGTGGAGTTTCCGCCCCACGAGCCGCAACCCAAGGTTAGCGACGGCGCAAGCTTAAAATTGTACAGGTCGCCTATTCCTCCGTGGGACGACGGCGTGTTTACAACAATGCGACAAGCCTTCATTGCGTTTTCGAATATCCGCAAATCATCTTTTGCAGTGGATGTGTTGATGTATATGGAAGCCGTATGCCCGTAGCCGCCGTCTTTTACGAGTTTGTCGGCCTTGGCTATAGCTTCGTCAAATTTGCCGTATTTGTACATGGCTAGGACGGGGGAAAGCTTTTCGTGGGAGAATTCTTCTTCAAATTCTACGCTTTCCACTTCGCCTATTAGGATTTTTGTGTTTTTGGGGACTTTTATGCCCGCGATTTCTGCTATGGTGTCGGCGGTTTGGCCTACTATTTTTGCGTTAAGCGCGCCGTTTACTACGATGGTTTTGCGGATTTTTTCGCATTCTTCTTCATTAAGAATGTAGCAGCCGCGCTTTATAAATTCTTTTTTAACGGCGGCGTAGATTTTTGCGTCTACGATTACGGATTGCTCCGAGGCGCATATCATTCCGTTGTCGAAGGTCTTGGAAACAATAACGGAGCTAACCGCCATTGGAATGTCAATCGAACGATGGAAAACCGCAGGCACATTACCCGCGCCTACACCAATCGCCGGCTTGCCGGATGAATATGCCGCCTTAACCATACCAGGCCCACCCGTGGCTAAGATGAGGTCGGCATTATGCATTACCTCGTTGGACATCTCCAGCGACGGAGCCTCTATCCATGCAAAAAGGCCTTCCGGTGCGCCTGCTTTTACTGCGGCTTCGTAGACTACACGGGCGGCTTCGGCGGTGCATTTTTTTGCCCGCGGGTGCGGCGCAAAGACGATGCCGTTACGCGTTTTTAGTGCGAGCAAACCTTTAAAAATGGCCGTGGATGTTGGATTTGTAGTCGGAATTACCGCTGCAATCACGCCCATAGGCTCCGCGATTTTGCGTAATCCAAACTGCGTATCCTCTTCCACGACCCCGCATGTTTTTGTGTTTTTGTATGCATTGTAAATATACTCCGACGCGTAGTGATTTTTTATCACTTTGTCCTCTACCACACCCATGCCCGTTTCTTCCACAGCAAGCTTTGCAAGTGGAATACGGCTATGGTTTGCCGCAAGCGCGGCCGCTCGGAAAATCTCGTCAACCTTTTCCTGCGTAAAATCCGCGTAAATTTTTTGTGCGCGTCGGACTTCCGCCATTGCGGATTTTAATGCGTCCACGCCGTCAATTATTATTCTGTCGCTCATATTTCCTCCTTAAAATACATCTTACCTAGCAATATATGACAAATCTTTAGGAAATGTCAAGGCACGCGAGCGAAGTTTGCTCGCGTTGGTGCGCGGTTTATGCTCGACGTGAAATTGACATCCAAAAAATTACAGGCTATAATATTCGTTAGCTCGTGCTAGTCGGGGAAGTAGCGGCTCCCTGTAGCTTGCAATCCGCTATAGCAAGGGTGATGCCTTTACCCAGGCTCCTTCTTTTTGAAGCCTGCCCCAAGTAAGTAGTGTTGACGGTCAAGTCCTGCGCAATGGACGCTTGTGAATCGTGTCAGGTTCGGAAGAAAGCAGCACTAAGCAAGTTTGTTCATGTGCCGCGGGGGTGCTTGGCTCGAGCCGGCTGCTTGGGTAACGTTTGGGGAGAAATGTCAAAGTAAGGCGCACGAGCTATTTTTGCCTGAAGGTCAACCGTATAAACCTCGGATTACAACACACAATAGTCCAAGGTGGTATTGATGAAAAACATAATAAGCTGCGGCGGCGTGGTGATTTTCAAAAACAAGGTACTTGTTCTGTATAAGAATCAAAACGGGCGGCACAAGGGATGGGTAATGCCAAAGGGAAACATCGAGCCGAACGAAACATACGAGCAGGCCGCCTTGCGAGAGGTAAAAGAAGAAAGCGGCGTAAGCGCGCGCATAGTAAAATACATGGGCAAAACCGAATACTCCTTCACCGCCGCGCCGGAAAACGAAGTTATTTTAAAGACAGTACATTGGTATCTAATGACGACAAATTCATTTTTCTGCAAGCCGCAGGCGGAGGAATTTTTTGCGGATGTTGGCTTCTATAAGCAGCACGAGGCGTACCATCTTTTGAAATTCCATGACGAAAGGCAAATAATGCGTCGCGCATTTAAAATAAAAAACACAGAAGGGGCGAATGTAAAATGTCAAAACTGACCGAGTGGAACATCGCACAAAAAATCCAAGCAAGCGGAAGACGCGGCATGATTGTAGGCATAGTCATAGGCGTACTGGTTATCATCGCAATTGCACTGGTAGTAGTAAAAATATGTATGCTAAAAAGAAACTACTGCTGCGAATGCGACATGGAAGACGATTTCGATGAGGATTTCTATATCGACGGCGATGACGAAATAGACGAAAACGGCTGCGTTTACACCAGCGAAAAAGACTTTGCATAAACTACTTCTCGGCTACGATTATTTCGTGGCCGTTACATATTATACGGATACCTTCGCTCATCGTGAAAAAGATTTCCGCGCCTACGGATTCCAGGGCGGCTATTACGCGTTCGTCGGTGGGGCGTTCCGGGGCGTAGCGATTTAGGTCATTTGGATGAAACCCCGTGATAACTGCGTAACGGGGGCTTATCGCTTGGATAAATTCCACGCTGCGGCGGTTGTGGCGGCCATGGCGCGGGACTTTTAGGAAGATGTAGTCGGTGGACATTATTTCTTCGTGTGCGAGAATTTCTCCGAGGCGGTTTGCAACCGCGTCCCCTGTGAATAGAAAGCTGTTTTCGCCATGCGTGACACTGACTACTATTGAAAAATCGTCGCCTGTTGGGATAAATGCGTTGATTTCTTCTTCGGTGTCGTCTTCTTCTCGTGAGAAGTGGAAATATTCCAAGGCGGACGGGTTTACGATAAACTCCGCGCCATCCAGCGTGAAACGGATTTCTTCCTTTAGTACATACGCCTCCAAACCTGCGTCGAGCTTTGCCGCCGCAAAGCGTTCCATATGCCGCGACTCTCGGCTGTAATTTGGCACAATTATCTTGTTCACGTCGATGGAACGTATAATTTCGTGCGCTCCGCCAACATGGTCGCTGTCGAAATGCGTGATTATCAGATAATCCAATGATGTGATGTTTTCTCCGTGCATAAAATACGTGATTGCGCGGCCATGGCGATTTTCTCCCGTGTCTATCATAACAGCATGGTTTTGCGTTGTTATAATAATCGCGTCTGCTCGGCC
>WQRQ01000090.1 GCA_009786685.1 Defluviitaleaceae bacterium | reverse complement strand
GGGCATTCCGTACCGTTTGGCATGAGCATACGGTCTTTGCCCTGCATTAAATCCTCGCGCCCATCTTCCGTGAGGTTGCCCACGTTTACTATTGCGGATTTATGACATCTGAAAAACTGGCCTTTCGGCAACGTGCCGGTTAATTCGCTTATTGTGCCGTAAAATGTGTATTGTCGGGTTTTTGTGTGAAGCAGGATTCGCTTAACGCCTTTTTGTGCATCGGTTTCAAAATAGAGGATATCCCCGTATTCGCAGGAAACAGTGCGCCCGTTTGAGGACTTGAAAATAAACGGCGTGGCGTATGCGCGGGAAATATGCTTGCTGTACGCATTTTTCATGCACTCGGCTACCTTTTTACATACAAGATTTTCATCATCGGATTTTTGTATGTAAGCCATAGCTTCGACTTGGTATTCAAATGTTTTTTGAATGTAATGCGGGTGCGCAGTAACAAAAGCGATAAACCCACGCGGGTCATACCGACGAATTTGACGCGCAAGCTCCACGCCATTGTCGCCATTGTCCAATTCCACATCTAAAATGTACAGCCCGTTGACCGGGTTGTCTTTGATATAGTTGATAATATCATTTGGGTCGGAGGTGGAAAGCGCGGATTCCATATCATAATCTTCTATAAATATGCAATCCTTAATGCATTTGTCCAACAGTTTCAAGTAGTGGGGGTTGTCTTCGCAAACGAACACAGAAACCATAGTCTCATACCTTCCTGATTAAGATTACAATTGCAAATTCGCCGTCTGTCAATCGTAGTGTGTACGATACATTTTTATTGTTTTCGCAGATTTGCTTTAGGTTGGAGAGTCCCAAACCCCTGCCGGGCCCCTTTGTAGAATAGCCCTCATCAAAGATTTTCTTTATCAAGGGTTGGACTTTGCATGGGTTGGCGCAGTCAATAATTAAATCGCCCTCGTCTATGATTATTGATAATTTCAATGTTTTGGGGTCGTAATCATGGGAGAGAAGCTCCTCGATGGCGTTGTCTGTCACGATTCCGACAAGGCGGCATAAATCCTCGCGGCTTAAAGCCGCGTCGTAGACAGGTTCTGCTATGTTAAGTTCGATTTTTATGCCCTGTGCTTCTGCCTGCGCGCACTTTGTCCAAAGCAGGCCTTTTAACTCTACGATATTTATTAAGTTTAACCTGCCTTCCACGCTATCTAAATTATCAAGTGCTTCTTCGGCGTAGCCCAAGGATTTTGACAGATGTTCTTTTAGCTGTGGTAAATTGTCGTATCCGTTAAGCGTTGCCAACAGATTGCGGTAATCGTGGCGGAAGGTGCGCATATTATTGTAAGCATGTTCGAGTTGGCGGGTGTGGGATTCTAGGTCTTTTTGCGCCTTGGTTTTAAACGCGGTTTCGGCTTCCTTGTGCTGGCTGTAAAAAGACGACGCCATCATTATAATTGCGGTGATGTAGATAATGGACACCATAACAATATTTGAAAGGACGATAACAACCCAACTGCCGATAATCTGAGCAAAAAGATTCACAAGCGTTAAAATAAAAATTATCAATGAAAAAACAAAGCCGTTTCTTGCAAATTTCAACTTCATATTTAGCGTCAGCGGGACAAAATATTCCCGCAGTTTTTTTCCCACATATCTTGACAACGCGAATATAAAAATTAGATTTCCCAAATAAGAAACACTCATCCATGCCCACATCGGTATGTTATCCAACGACGGCACAAATACTTCCATAACAGATGAAGCAATCGGGAATGCAAGCATGAAAAATATTGTAACCATAAAAGTGTAGAACCATATAAATATTTTGTGTTTCGTTTTTCTTGATACAAGCACCATGAGTACCGGTATATAAATTAATTGCAAAAATAATGAGGCAATGTGAAATCCTACAATGTCTCCCATATGATTTAATGCCAACAACGCATTAAAGCATATAGATGTCAATATTATTGCGACTATTGATTCTGTTACCGAAAACTTAAATTCACACAGGTTAAACAAGACTACATACACGGCGATAAAAAGCAACAGGGACGGAATAAAATCAAACAGCCACATAACGACACCCCAATCTTTCTCCAAAAATTATACCACCATTCAAAAGCTTTTTGCAGAAAAGCCATAAACGTCCATATGGATACGTTGGCGGTGTTTTTTACGCAGGCAAACGATTCAATGATATATTTTCCGACATCAGCCGCACGGCGGCAAATAAAAGCTATATGGAGGAAAACATTATGAAAAAGAAAGCACTTACAATGGTACTAATTTTATCAATGGTATTTTCGGCGGCAGTGGGCGTGTACGCCGTACCGCAGGAGGAAAGAGTCCCCATCCGTGCCACTTTTGCGGAAGCGGCAGCGGAAGTGAATTGGGACGGCACGGACGGGAGCATCCATATTACATTAGACGGCAATTCCATCATCTTTTCCGCAGGAAGCACAAATGCGTTTGTAAACGGGCAACAAATTACACTACAAGAAAGCATTACCGTTAAACAAGGCAGTGCATTTATCAGCACAATGGATTTGCTCACGGTAATCCAAGCCATCGAAGCACAAGCTGCACCCGCGTTCATACACACAGCCGAAGCCCCGCAAAGCGGTGTAATTACAGGCGCATTGCACCGCATAGAATACAACGGCAGCATAGCCTATCTATTCGGCTCGATGCACGCAGGGCGTTACGGCTGGTTTCCGCTGGCATACAGTGTAGAAAGCGCGATGCGCCGCGCAGATATATTCGCGTTTGAAGCAGACCTGTCATCGCCCGCAATGCAGGAAGCAATGGCAACCGCCGCTTTCCTACCCGAAGGCATAACCCTTAACGATTTACTAACCCCCGAAGAAGTAGAAAACTACATTTACGCACTGTTATCGTTTGGTATTCCCAAAGAAAACCTCGTGGATATACAATACGAAAACCCCGTACTCCTCTCCCTCCTAATCACACAATTATTCCTACTGGAAGCGGCAGACAATCTCGTAATGGACACAACCCACACGGTAGATTTCTACGTAATGTCCTTTGCACAAGCACAAAAACTACCCATTATTTTCCTAGAGCCCATAGAACAACAAGTGCGCCTGCTATACCTACCACCAAACGAAGTAATAGCCCACGTAGCAAGAAACTTCCCAACACTGGAAGAACTCCTAAAAGAACTAACAAAAGCCGCCGAAGCAGGTCATGACTTAAACGGCATGGCAGCCATGTATGAAACAAATGACCTGGCTGCGCTGACAAATTTTACCGCCCTCACCCTAACCAACGAAGATATTCTCACCAAACACCACCGCGACATGCTATACAATTTCCGCTCAACCTACTACGCCAATGAAATCCTACGCCTACTGCGCGAAACCCAAGAACCTACGACTTTCTTCATAACCGTCGGCGTAAGCCATATAATCCGTTCATGGGCGGGTGAAGAATTCACCGACATTGTAGCTCAATTGACACTTCAAGGCGTTGAAGCCGTGCCGTTGTTTTAAGGGTTTGATATAAAAATGCACAGCACTTTGCCCGACAATTTGAAAGAATGCTTCTACAAAAACAAGCCTACCTTCTCTTGTTAAAATCTTCAATGCCTTAAATACAAGTGTAGATAAATTGCTTTCAGATAGCATACAGGATTCCAAGTCGTATATCTTGGATGATTTTCAATCTCTTATTGAGGATTGTGGCGGCGACGAAATATATGTAATTCTTCAATCCGCGGAAGCAATAAAAAAGTCCATTCGCACACGCAAGCTGCAACGCGTGGAACAGACATAGTTCAATTTCCCACACTTAGCCCTTAGGCTTTTGTCTACCGGTGTGGTCTATTTCGAAGTTATCCATATAAATTAGTTGGGATACGGGAACAAGCTCGTATCCTTTTTCTTTTAAGCCCTTGATAACGATGTCAAGTGTTTGCGGCGTAAATTTTGCGTCGTTGTGGAATAAAATTATGCTACCGTTTTTCAGGTCTTTGCTGTTCAAAACGCGGTCTATTTCATACTGCGGGCTTACTGCCTTCCAATCGAGGCTGTCCACATCCCATTGCACAGTGTAGTAATTTAGCTGCTCGGCAGCATTAAGCACATCATTATTATACTCACCATAAGCCGGGCGATACAAATTCATTTCCAAGCCTGTCACCGCTTTTATCTTATCATGGCAGCCCATGATTTCTTTCTTATTCTGCTCCAAGCTAAGCTGCGCAACATGCGCGTGAGTGTCACCATGGTTTGCGATATCATGCCCCGCCGCCGCAAATTTTTTCAACTGCTCCGGAAACTTGTCCACCCAAGACCCACAAAAGAAAAATGTAGCCAACACATCATTTTTTTCCAAAATTTCCAAAAGAACATCCGTATCATCCGCCCCCCAAGCCGCGTCAAACGTAACAGCGACCTTTTTATCAGGCGTATCCACGCTATAAATAGGCAGCTTCTTATGCGCCTTTGCAGTCTGCGAAGCCGAAACAGCCATAGTCTGCTGCTTTTTCTCCAAAATCACAGGCGCAGAAATAAAAACCGAAAACGCCGTAAAAAAAGCAAACGCCGCCTGAAATAAATAATCAAATCGTACCATAAAAATCATCTCCAATTGGCCTTAGGCCATTTAATGACGTGCCTCCCCCAAGCATGTTGTGGAATATATTGTATGGAAAACAAAAAAAATTATACAAAAAAAAGCGCACTCACTTTAGCAAGTGCGCAAACGTCAAAGTTTTGATTAAACTTTTTCAAAAGTTTACGGGTGTGGGCGGAGCCCACGGTTTTGATTTTACTCAACAATGCGTTTCATAGAATCCGTAAGTGCCTCAAATTGGCGAGACATTTCCGAGTTGATATTTTCTGTGGTGGTGCTTACGGAGGCTACGGCGTCGCCTGTTGAAGTAATGGAGTCGAGCAGGCTGGATATGAAGGTGTTTACCTGAGCGATTTTGGGTGCGATGGATTCGTTGATGTCGCTGGCGGATGTGGCGGAGGTTTTTGTTTTGTTGGCCAATACTTTAACTTCGTCGGCTACTACAGCAAAGCCTTTACCGTGTTGGCCGGCGTGGGCTGCTTCGATTGCGGCGTTTAGGGCGAGCAGGTTAATTTGGTTTGCGATGGATACTACGTTGCCGGACATATCCATGTAGCGTTCTACGTCGCCGCTGATTAGCTCCATTATTTTTTTAACTTCGTCGGAATCCGAGATGTTTTTTTCGATTTTTTGGCGCACCGTGTTTATTAGTTTCATTGACTCTTCTGTTTGGCCGTTGATTTCTGCTACTACGTTTGTTACGGTGTCAATTTTTTCTGAGATTTCGCCGGACATTATTTCTTTTTGTTGCTCGGCCTCTTTTTGCTTGCGGCTTGCGATTTTTCTGTCACGGATTAAGCAGTCTTCACGGTGGGCGAGGTCGTGATGCATTGCGCGTGCCAAATCAGTGCAATGCTGATAACCACAGGCGGCGCAGTCGATTATGCGGTCCTCATGAGTAGTTTTCAGAAGCTTTGCGAATTGTTTGTCGAGGTCGGCTTGGGTTACAGCGTAATTGTTGATTTTTTTAGAGGTGTAACGACGTGAGAAGTCCTCAAATTTGAGTTCTTTCTCAAATGTATCCATTAATGCGTGCAAGCGGTCGGGGTTTTTTAACATTTTTATCTTTGCCATGTGCTGTGAACGCTCGGCAATGTCTATCAAATCGTCGTTGTGCGTGCAACCCGTACCTATGTTACAGCCGTGCAAGCAGTTTAGGACGTCAAGTAAAATGGGCTGTACGCCTCCGCCCTGTTTATTACGCTTCGCGTAGCCGTCCAAGTATCGGTAGGTAGCGGTTTCGCCTTCCATTTGCTTAACCCATACGTCTGAGCCAAGGTAAAACTCTACGTTTTCGCGCAGACCACCATGCCTTGAGTAAATACCGCCGAGGCCGGCTTCGTCCGAGTCAAAACCCGTTTTTGGGAAGCCGGAGAGGCTTACACCGTTTTTCTTCATATATTCTTCGAGTTTGCGGTAGGTTACATTGTATTTGATGTAGCCTTGGGTGTTGGGGTCTTCTATTTCGTCTTTTTTGCCTATGCATGGCGAAATAAAGGCAAAATCATCGGTTATGCCCTTGTATTTTTTAGCGTAGATGGCGGTACATATCATGGGGCTGTGTATGGGCGCGAGCATATCCATGAGGCTAGGCTGGCGTGTCTCGATGTAGTTAACGATTACTGGGCATGGTTGAGAAATAAGTCCCATTTTGCCCGTACTCTTAATGTAGCGCAAATACGCCCAAGAAGTAATATCCGCACCGTAAGAAACATCGTAGATTTTGTTTACACCCTTGGATTTAAAGTATCCGAAGAGATTTTCATAAGTGTCGATAAAATTTGTCCTTATTGCGGGAGCAACAAGCACGGTAATCTTTCTGCCGCTTGCAAGGTCGCGGAAAAATCTGTCTGTGTCGTCTTCGTAGTCACGAGCATGTTGTGCACATTTTTCTATACAGTGTCCGCAATGGATACAGTTTTCCGGTATCGTAGCAACTTTACCTATACCGTACTCATCCTTTACGCCTTTATTTGCGCCGAAAACAGGGCAAACCCTGATACAGTTTTTACAACCGGTACATTTTTCTTCACATGTGATTACTAAACTCTCCATAAAAATATGACCCCCCTTATTTGGTTTTAAATACCTTTTGCGTTTTTTAAAGATTTTTTAACTCTTATTCATATAAGCATATTAAACTCCTAAATGCAACAGTCGAATTTTAACAATTCTTGTTGCGATATTTTATATTTTCTGTTTTACGCCATTTAATTTTACTTTCTTGGTTATTTTAGCTGTTTTTAAACTCCGTCATGTTTTTTCTGTAATGTAATGGTAATAAATTTCTTTGCACCTTAGGATTATTTCGTTCTTTTATCGCCAGCGTATTAAAAAATACCGTCCATAGCTCCTGTGTTTCTTTCTCGCCGTCGGCATAAATAAAGTCCGCCTCACCCGTCGGAACATGCGCGATTACATAGGAATTTCCATCATAAATAGCCGCCTTGTGTCGCGTTTTGTCGTGGATTACCCATGCCTGATTCATCAGCCGCTCACAAAAATGCTGCACAAGAAAAATAAGTACGTCGTTCTTTGGCGTTATCTCGCAGTAATACGCGCCCCGGGTGGTCTCGGAAAAACGGCAAAACCCATACAACAAATGTGCCTCGCGCCACACGTTCTTAGACAACTTATGCACCAATCTAACAAATGATTCTTGCAAGTGGCTGTCAACCATATGACTTACCCTAAAGCCAAGGCGAATATAATGCATAATCGCCAAAAACCGACCATCATCCTCAGAATGAAAAGCTCGATAAACATGCTCCGCCGCCTCCTCGGAAATCTTATGCCGTATCGCCCCATAAACCCGCTCGGCCTGCTTGTCATTAGTCTCAATAAAGCACGACGAAACCCCAAGCGAAAGCTGCTCCTGCCCCTCAACCTGAATATCACACGGCTCAATCTTTTCATAATATATCGCGTGGATTATGGATAAGAAACCATTGAAACAACCGTCGAAGAGGAAAGACCTTGGGACGCTGTCCCAAACATTATTTTCGTCTAACATTGCAACGCCAGTTGGGTGTAGCCCGTATCTGATTTGTCCATTAGGCGGGGGGCTACTATTTCGGGGAGTAGGGGGATTTTTTCGTAGGTTTTGCCGTCGCAGGTTATAAAGTATTTTGCGCGTTTTAGGACCACTCGCATTTTTTTTAGTTCGTCAAAGTCCAGTTTATTTATGCGACGGGCGGCTACTATTTTTTGTGCGGATATTTGGCCTATGCCCGGTACGCGTAGGAGTGTTAGGTAGTCCGCTCTATTTATTTCTATGGGGAACTTGTCTAAATTATTCACGGCCCAGTGGCATTTTGGGTCCATTTCCAGGCTTAGGTTTTCGTCGGCATGGCTAAAAAGCTCGCCTGCCTTGTAGCCGTAGAAGCGCAGCAGCCAGTCCGCCTGATACAATCTATGCTCGCGCAAAAGCGGCGGCGCGGTCGCAGGCAGCGACGGGTCGCCGGTAGGAATATACGCGGAGTAAAACACGCGTTTTAGCTTAAACTTGCCGTACAAGCCCTCTGCCAGCCCTACGATTTTGCTGTCGCTCTCGGGCGTCGCGCCCACTATTAGCTGCGTACTTTGCCCCGCAGGTGCAAACGACGGCTCATTTTTGGCGTGGCGATACAGTGCCAACTCATTTTTACGCTGTGCGATACCCTCGCGCACTGTTTTCATGGGAAGCAGTATGTTTTTCTTTGTTTTTTCCGGCGCAAGCCGTTGCAGGCTTTCCGACGAAGGCAATTCGATATTGACACTTACCCTATCCGCCAAAAGCCCCGCCTGCCGTATCAAGGCCTCATCCGCCCCCGGAATCGTCTTAACATGGATATACCCATTAAATCGGTAAGTCTCCCGCACAATCCGCAGCGCAGAATTAAGCAACTCCATAGTATAATCCGGCGTTTTGATAACCGCCGAGCTTAAAAACAGCCCCTCGATATAGTTACGCTGATAAAACCGAATAGTAAGCTCGGCAACCTCCTCGGGCGTAAACTCGGCACGCGGGGTATCACTTGACCGCCGATTAACACAGTAAGCACAATCATAAACACACTTATTAGTAAGCAGTATCTTCAAAAGCGAAATACACCGCCCATCCGCCGTAAAGCTATGGCAAATCCCACAAGCGACGGCATTACCCAAGGCCCCCCGTTTAGCGGCGCGATTGCTGCCACTGGAGGTACAAGCGACGTCGTATTTTGCGGCGTCGGCCAAAATCTTCAATTTATCCATGATGTCCATGAAAGAATTATAGAACATTTTTTCGCGAATGTCAAATGTTTGTTCGTGGGGAACTCGCGGAAGCCGACGTGGTTTTGCCTTGGCGGGTTTGGGGCGTCGTGCGCCTCCTCATTTATCGTGCGCGGCTATCACGGGGAAATCCCCCCGCTATGTCGAGCGCACTTCGCTCGACCTTGCTAGAACCTAGCGGCCAACCGCTGCGGGGGGAATTCCCCGTGCTAGCCTACATAAATAAAACGCGACCACTGAGGAGGGCAAAACCACGTCGGCTTCCGCTAGGCTAGTATAAAATAGTTTTTTCCGTGACATCATAGATTGACGACCAGTATGTAGAGGTTTTCGGGCGGGCTTTTCAGTGTTTTCCATTTTTTTCCTTGTTTTTTTGACCAAAAGCTCCCCAAGCGGCATTCTCACTGGACTGCCCAGGGTTTTCACCCCACACCATCACCCCCCTACGACACTAACCTCATCTTAGCACGGCGGCTCCCCCCCCTAAAGCCATTCGACCGTGCCGGTAGGTTTTGGTGTAATATCGTAAACCACGCGGCTAATTTCCGCGACTTCGGAGGTAATCCGTTCTACTACGCGCTCCAGTGTGGGGTACGAAATCCGCGTAGGTTTGCCCTTCATAAAGTCGGCGGTTTCCACGGCGCGAAGGGCTACTACGTTATCGAAGGTACGTTTTTCGCCCTTGATACCTACGGACATTGTGTCGGTAAGCACTGCAAAATACTGGCTTGGGCGACGTTTTGACTTTTCCAGCTCTTCGCGAAAAATGGCGTCGGCGTGGCGGAGGGTATCCAGCTTTTGCTTTGTGATTTCGCCTATCACGCGTACGGCGAGGCCGGGGCCGGGGAATGGCTGACGGTTTACCAACGCAGCAGGCAGCTTTAATCGACGCCCGATTACCCGTACCTCGTCCTTGTACATTGCGGACAACGGCTCTATTAGCTGTTCAAAGTCCAAATTTTCGGGCAGGCCGCCCACATTGTGATGGCTCTTTATGGTTGCCCCGTATTTTCCGCCGCTTTCCACAAGGTCGGGATAAATTGTTCCCTGCGCCAAAAACGGAATTTTACCCAGCTTCTTAGCCTCTTCTTCGAATACACGGATAAATTCCTCACCGATGATTTTGCGTTTTTTCTCAGGCTCTTCCACGCCCTTTACCTTCGCCAAAAAACGCTCCTGTGCATTAACGCGAATAAGATTTAACCCACGGTCTGCGAAAGCTAACTCTACCTCGTCGCCCTCGTTAAGACGCATAAAGCCATGGTCAACAAAAATGCAGGTAAGCTGCCCGGGAATCGCCTTAGCCAAAAGCGCGGCACACACCGAAGAATCCACCCCACCGGAAAGCGCGAGCAGCACCTTCCTATCGCCCACAGTCTGCCTAATTTCCCGCGTCTGCTCCTTTATAAATGTCTTTAGGTCAAAATCCTCCCGCTTCATACATTAATCGTCCCCTCAAATACTTTTTCGCAGCCACCGGTCATGTAAACCGCGTCATCCGTATATTTTATAGTCAACTCGCCGCCCTTTAGGCGCACAGTAATATCCGTATCCTTGTCGCAATAGCCCATTAGCACAGCCGCCACGCCAACCGCGCAAGCCCCCGTACCACAAGCCATCGTCTCACCACTGCCACGCTCCCAAACACGCATTGCAATCGTATTTCTGCAATCCAGTTCCATCTGCGCAATCTCAAAATTAATCCGCTCCGGAAAGATATTGGCATTCTCAATCTTAGGCCCAATCTCATGCAAATCAAAATGCTCAATGTCATCATAGAAGTAAACCGCATGAGGATTACCCATGCTAACACAAGTAATCTCATACCGCTGCCCATCAATATTAACCTGCCGCCCAATAATATTGTCACCCTTTAACGTAACAGGCACTTTATCCGGCCGCAACTCTGCCTTACCCATATCCACCCGCACAGAGCCAACCACCCCGCCCTGCACAAAAAGCTCCAACAGCTTAACCCCACTAAGCGTCTCTATCCCCATATTCTCTTTTTTAACACGCCCGCTCTCATACAAATACTTACCCACGCATCTAATAGCATTACCGCACATCCCCGCCTCACTACCATCAGCATTAAACATCCTCATCTTAGCGTCGGCAGCATCCGAAGGCAAAATCATAACAATCCCGTCACTCCCTATCCCCTTATGCCTATCAGAAACCCTAACCGCCACCTCACCGGGCCTTTCCAGCTCTCCCCCAAAACAATCAAAAAAAACATAGTCATTTCCACAACCATGCATCTTAACAAAAGAAACCTTCTTATCCATAAAACCCCTCCAAAAAAACAATTTTCTATTTAAGAAGCTACTATAAAAAGCCCCTAACGTCAACAGTAAAAATCAAAACCGTGGCTCCGCCCACACCCGTAAACTTTTAAAAAAGTTTAATCAAAACTTTAGCATTAAAAAATCGCGACCACGCGGCCGCGATTTTTTTTGGTATTTTAGGGTTTGGTGCGAAGTCTCGAGGTTTTCCTACTTGCATTTTTTGAGAAGCTTCTCCCATTTCATGTCAACATGCTTTTGGAGTTCCTCTACCATCCAGTCTGCGCCTTTGGCGAACATGTGACGGAAGCGGCCTTGTACTTTTAGGTAGTCTTCGATGGGGAGCTTGTTTTTTGGTTCGTAGGTTAGCTTCCATTCGCCTTCTACTACTTCGTATAGAGGCCATACGCATGTTTCTACGGCTAGTTTGCAGATTGCCATTAGGTCTTCGGGCGGGTAACGCCAGCCGCGTGGGCAAGGAGCAAGGATGTTAAGGAAGTTTGCACCGGGTGTGTAGTGGGCTTTGTGAGCTTTGTTGTGGAGGTCGCTAAAGTTGCCGATAAATGTTGTTTGTGCAACGTAGGGTACGCCGTGGCCTACTACTATTTCGGTGAGGTCTTTTTTGTGTTGCATTTTACCGGGCACTTCTGTACCAACGGGAGCGGTTGTTACTTCCGCAAACTTTGGTGTGGAAGAAGAACGCTGAAGGCCTGTGTTCATGTAGGCTTCGTTGTCGTAGCATACATAAACCATGTCGTGGCCGCGCTCTAGTGCGCCGGAAAGGCTTTGCAAGCCGATATCGTAAGTGCCGCCGTCGCCGCCGAACGCTACGAATTTGTAATTATCTTTTATT
>WQRQ01000089.1 GCA_009786685.1 Defluviitaleaceae bacterium | reverse complement strand
AATTCAATGAGAAACCGTCCCGACGGAGCGGCGGCGAAAAACCGTGTTTTTCGCGGTTTTGCCGCGACAGGCGGGACGGATTTCGAATTAATTCGCTGTACCATATAAAATCCTCCTTAAAAACTCGTCATAACAAAAATATATTTTCGTCTGCACCGATAGCCCGAATATCTTTCAAAAGCTCCGTAATATCTTCTTCCGTAAGAACATAAAACGGCGAACGCCGCGCACCTTTTACATTTCTCATTTTATCCCCCCACCGGATATTATACATATTACAAAACGTAAAAGCAAAATATATGGTAAAATATAATAAAAACACGAAAGGAAAATTAGCATGAACAAAGAACGAATGAAAGGTATCGCAATAGGCGTTATCCTATGCGCGGTACTAACCGCAACAGCGACGGCAGCCATAGCCGCAGCCCAAACCAGAGAAATAACCTACGGCGTAGGCGTGACCCTTCACGGGCGCACGGTACAATTTGATGAGGCCGACCGCCCCTTTGTTAGCGATGGTCGCACCTTTTTGCCTGTGCGAGCCTTGGCCGATTTGCTTGGCCTGCCCGTGGACTTTGACGTGGAAAACAACATTGTAATTCTCGGAGACCGCGACATCACAACGATAGGCACGGTGGCCACGGTAAACGGCATAGAAATCGACGCCGCCGACATATCCATATGGCTGGAAGAAGCCGCATTTGCGGTTGCGCAGACACTGCCGCACGACCACCCCCGCGCCGTCCGAGAAGAAGCCGTAAGGATAGTGGCATCGAGCATAATGTTTTGGGAATACGCCGAGGCGCACGGGATTACCCTGTCGGCGGAGCAGCTTTTGGATATAGAATCCGAGATAGCCCATATGATGGCCATGTTTGGCGAGGAAATGTTTTACGAGGTACTTCGCGGCGATGGCTTTGTTAGCTTAGAGCATTTAGTAAACGAGATGATTACATTTTCGTTGGTAAACGAGGTAGTGCGAGTAATAATGGCAAGCCCGGAAAAGCTTGCCGAGCTTGGCTTGGAGCAACCGGAAGAAGAAATCCTGGCGGCAAAGCACATCCTAATCATGGGCGACTACGAAAACGCCGAAGCCCTAGCCACAGAGCTGGCCGAGCGAGCCAAAGCAGGCGAAGATTTTGCGGCACTCGTAGCGGAGTACGGCCAAGACCCGGGAATGCAACAAAGCCCCGAGGGATATACATTCACCCGGGGCATGATGGTAAGCGAATTTGAAACGGCAACAGCCGCACTGGAAATCGGCGGAATAAGCGGTGTAGTAGCCAGTCAGTTTGGCTACCATATAATACTGCGTGTCGAGCCAAACATGGACGACGTACTTCGCCCGTGGGGTTACGATAATCAGTTACAAAGCGCGGTAATATCGATATTCGAAGCAAAAGTAGACGACGCAGAAATAATATTTTTGCCAGCGTTGGATTTGGTTACTGTTCGCTAGCCCTCATCAATGCGTCTAAAATCATGGGGTGGGCGAATTCATTTGTTCTTCTAATCAGCAGACCGAATGTTTCGTCCCAGCCCCATGGGTTTTCGCGAGAAGGCCAGTATTCGCCGTTGTCCCACCAAAAGCAGGGTATTCCCAGCGAGCGGGCGTGGCTTACATAAAATTCTGCAAGAGCGGCGCGGTATGGCTCGTTATCGCGGTTTAGCGCGCCCATTTCTCCGAATATTACTGGGATTCCTTGGCTTACAAATAATTCGTAGGCCATGTTAAGTGGGTTTACGATGGGGTTTGTGTCCTGCGGGTTTTCTGCGTCCCATACCGTTTCCACGCCCTCCGGTCCTGTGCGCAGCGCAAATTCCCACGGCGCGTACAGATGAAGCGTCACGACAATCCTGTCCTCCACGGTATCCACTGGGATTTCAAGGTCTCGTTGCGCCACGGTAGAAGAAGAAGCCGCATAAGTAGGTATCACAAGCACGCGATAGGCATTATTACCGCCCGTGACACGCACCGTGTCCACAAAAACCTGATGCAACAGATTAAGATTATGACGCTCCTCGGGTGTGCCGCCGCTCCATTCCGCACGAGAGCCTATGGTGCGCGGCTCATTAAGCCCGTTAAACGCCAACTGCGAGCCATAGTCGCGGAAGGCCAACGCAATCTGCGTCCATATCATCTTCAACGCGCGCTTGGATTCTTCCATATAATCATCATGCAATCGGAAAATTTTATTATCATGGTGAGTGTTAAGCAAAACCTGCAAGCCTGCGTCCATGGCATAATCTACGATTGTCGTTACCCGCGCCATCCAGTCCTCGCGGATGATAAAAAGCTCGTCGACGGCCTTATGCCATGTCACGGGAATGCGAATAGCATTAAAGCCCGCGTCGCGTATGGCCTCGATATTTTCTCGCGTGGTTACGGGGTTGCCCCATGCCGTCTCCATCTCATAAACGGTTGACGTATCGTACCGCCCGCCACCTATCCAAGAAAATCCCACACCCGTATCGCTATGCGTATCCAGCGTATTGCCCAAGTTCCAGCCCATGCGGATATTGCCCACCCATTCCGCCGCCGTTATCGGCACAAAATCATCCGTAACCACGCCTTCTTCGAATGCGATAAAAAACATCCCCGACGATTGTCCGTCCACGCCCACGAGCTCTGTGTAAGCCGCCGGAGTTGGTGCAGGTGTCGGCGTGGGTTCGACGGCGTTATGCGTATCTGTTTCCCCCGCACATCCCACCAAAATAAAAATCAACAACACCGACAAAACAAACAAAAACCCTTTTTTCATCACTAACACTCCATTCCTCGTTCATATAAATTTTTTGTCTTATAAAACGCATATAAATAACAAAGCTGAAACAAAAACGAGATAAGCACACCGATAACCGCAAGCGAGGGCATACCTAACAACATCACCAAATGGGTAAATAATGTAAAACCAACAAGCAGCTTCCATACATAGTAAAGGTTGCCGGTACTAAGGTTTTGTTCTTTAGCGGCTTCGATATCCTTGATTCCCATTATTATGTTATATGAAATAAATGCGGAAAGTAATATCAAAATCGTCATCATAATAAATACAAATAACACAATCCACCAGACTGTTGTATTAATGTGATGCAGGTCTATCACCGTATATCCTCCCAGCAAATCAAGCACATACAGAAATATGGAATAAAAAATCATACCCTTTACATACGGCATAATTTTAACAAAGCGTTCGCTTAGCTCCATGATTTCCGACAGCCCCCGGAGCATAAAAAAGTATCCCACAAAACTAGGGATGAGACCGATTCTCATACTGCCTATATCAACATTAAAATCCAAAAAAACAAATATCATACCGATAAAAATAGAATTAATTTCTGCCGCCGCCTTTCTGCTGACATTTTTTATAATTTTGTCATAACTTACCCGCCCTGTCCATATAAATTATCGTACACATTAAATGGCCTAAGGCCGGTTAGGGGTAATTCACATGGCACAACCACTACGTATGCCCGGCGAAGAAAAAAAACGCGCACCGTCGCGCCACAGCCTAACGATAGACAAGCGAGAAAGCGTAAGCGTATCGGGCGTAACCGATGTAATCTCCTTTGACGAAGAATCCGTAATAGGCGAAACAGAACTCGGCGTAATAATAATCCGAGGAGTAAATCTGCACGTAAACAGAATAAACCTGGAAAGCGGCGAGCTATCCGTCAGCGGCGAGATAGAAGGCATAACCTACGAAAACCCCGGCGGCGGAAAAACAAAATCCTTTATGGGGCGGCTATTTAAGTAAATTATCGTTGCATGAAGGGGGAAATGCTGAATGATATTGGATATGGGTGCGCAGGCATGGTTATTCCTGTCCACGGTGCTGGCGGGCGCGGTCATAGGCATGTTTTACGATTTTTTCAGAATCCTGCGACGAGTGGCTACGCGTTTTAACACCGCGTGGCTTGTGCAGTTGGAGGATTTTTTGTTTTGGATAATCGTAACGCTTGGCATGTTTTATTTTATGCTAAACCAAAGCTTTGGCGAAATCCGATTTTTTTCCATCCTCGGCACGGGTATAGGCATGGTGCTTTACTTTGCCACGCTTTCGCGGTTTTTTGTACAAGCGGGCGTCGCGGTTATCAACTATGTAAAAAAAGTTTTAGTTACGGTAGTGCGGATTATCCTGCTCCCGTTTCGTGTTATCGCAGGCTGGCTTTCGCCGCTAATCACACCGATTTTACGGAAAATACGTTCGGGATTGTCTCACCTTGCCCGTTATGGCAAAATAAGGATGAAAAAAACCACCCGCAGCTTGTTTATTCTCCGAAAAAAGGTGTGATTTTAAAATGGAACGTACACCGGAACGCAAACGCATAAAAAAACGAGAACGCCCGCTGGTGCTTGCCCTATACCTCATATTTTGGGCGGTAGCCCTCATAATGTTTGGCGGCCTGTTTGTGAGCCAAATGGAAAGCTACAATAACCTACAAGCAGAAATAACCCGCCTAAACTCAGAAATCTCACGCGCACAGGCAGAACAAGAGCAACTGGAAATACAACTTACCTTCTTCGACAGCGACGCCTACATGGAGCAATTAGCAAGAAACATGCTCGGCATGGTACGCCCAAATGAAATTGTTTTCAGAAATATCGCAGATTAGACGGCGCATAAATTAGGGAAACTTATGAAGAGAGAATATTCTAGGCAAGCTGAAAAGTTTTTAGGTGGACAAGCGGTAGATACTATTATGCGCATAAAGTCAGCGATTGAAAAGCTACCTGCCGGCGATGTTAAAAAAATGAAGGGTACAAAAAATCAGTATCGTCTTAGGGTCGGGGCATTTCGTATTCTTTTCACTTTAGCTCCTGGGTTGATAGCCATTAATAAAATCGACAATCGAGGACAGGTTTATAAACATTAAAAAGGAGTGACAAAAATGTCGGCTGTGGTACTGGACGTAATGCGTACAATAGAGAAGATGGATGATAACAGCGCAAAGGCTGTTTTTGATTGGCTAAGCAACCGTTTCCAACAAACTACGCAAACGGTAAGCTGGGACGACATAGAAGAAGTTGAGCCTGATGAAATAGACATAGAGATGATGAAAGAAATCGAAAATAATCCTGATTGCAAGGAATTTGTCTCCGAAGATGAAATGTTTTCCCGTTTGCTGGCTAACAGGAGGTAATCTAATGATTGATTTCAAATACGACGTACAGCTACTAATAGAAGGAAACGACCTATCAGAAGACAAGGCTATCGAGCATTTTAACGACAATTTTAATGGCGACAGCCTTCTTTTAGTTGGCGACGAAACCTTAATAAAGGTACACTTTCACACTAACGAGCCTTGGCAAGTTTTAGAATACTGCGCCTCGCTTGGCGACATCCACGACATCATAGTAGAAAACATGCAGCGACAAGCCAACGGGTTGCAAGGCTAAACAAAGGATTGTGAGGATATTGCGATGATTGACAATCACGAAGAAAATAAATCCCTTCTCGACTTATATAAGGATTTCCGAGTAGCCGATGTGCGCGACGGATTAGACTGGATAGGCTATCATAATTTTGGGTCGGTATCGCCGGGTGTGCGTCCGCTGTATCGTACCCGTGCAGTGGGCATTGCGCGTACGGTGCGGTACTTACCGTTTACGGGGCCGTATCCCACCGAGCGCGGCGACGCCTACACCGCCTGGCAGGGCTGGTACTACGGCAATGTCTGCACCTACCCGTGGATGGACGACATCCAAGACGGCGACTTTGTAGCATTAGACGTAAGCGGCGTGGATGTAGGCCTCATGGGGTCAGAAAACACTCTGCGCGCCCTGCAAAAAGGCGTGCGCGGCTTTGTAACAAACGGCGCAGGCGTACGCGATACGGATGAGGTGATTCTGCAAAAAATACCCATGTGGTCTTTTTTTATTTCGCAAGCCATGGTGCAATGCCGCCTGCAATTTGACGCAAAAGACATCCCCGTAGCCATCGGCGGCGTGACCATTTACCCCGGCGACATAATCGTGGCAGACGGCGACGGCGTAATAGCCGTACCGAGAGCGGTAGCGAGTGACGTAGCAAAATACGCCGCAAAAATCCTAAACGACGACAAAATCACCCGCCGCAGGCTCTACGAAGAGTTAAACCGCGAGCCGGACAGTACAGTGTAGTGTAACGAATTAATATGCTTTTGCGGGAGATTTGTTTTTTTGGTCAAAAGCATTACAGCCCTTGATTTATATGGCTTGGTGGGGATTTTAAAATGGTGTAAAATCCGTCAAAAAGTCCCTTTAAAATATTTTATGTATCCGTGCAGAAGCGGGGGTGTATAAAGCCGCATTTTATGTAGGCGTCAAAAAAAGTATATCGCCACATTAAAGCGGCGATACTCTCTGACAGGCGAACTATTTTAACCAAAAATATGTAAAATTATGCTTGACAACAAAAAATTTGACATGTTATACTTGTAACTCTTTATGACTTTTTGTCAAGGGGCTACTCCCCCATAATGAGGCTAGGGTAACACAGGTTACGGCAAAACACAACAATTATTTTCATAAAAACCCAATAAAAGCAGTAAATAAGCGCGAAAAAGGGGTTGCTACAGTGGAAAAAAACAGGATACGTCCTACGCATGGTATGGGGCCTGTAAGAGCTACGTATTCACGCATAGCCGAAGTGCTTGAGATTCCAAATCTCATTGAGGTTCAAAAAGAAAGCTACAACTGGTTTATCAAAGAAGGCTTAAAGGAAGTGTTTCACGACATTTCTCCCATTACAGACTACAGCGGCAATCTAGTCCTCGACCTGATAGACCTTACGCTGGACGGCAAACCCAAATATACAATCGACGAATGCAAGGAGCGGGATGCAACGTATGCCGCTTCTTTGCGTGTAAAATGTCGTTTGCATAACAAGGAAGTTGACGAGATAAAAGAGCAGGATATCTTTATGGGCGACTTCCCGCTTATGACGGATAGCGGCACGTTTATTATCAACGGCGCGGAGCGTGTTATCGTTAGTCAGCTTATGCGCTCGCCCGGTATTTATTATAGTATCGACCACGACAAGGTTGGTAAAATTCTTGTGTCCGCGAGTGTAATTCCAAATCGCGGAGCTTGGCTGGAGTTTGATACAGATTCCAACGACGTGTTCTATGTACGTATAGACCGCACGCGCAAAGTCCCCGTTACGGTGCTTATGCGCTCACTTGGCGTAGGCACGGACGAAGAAATTTTAGCAAAATTCGGTGACGACCCAAAAATCCTCGCCACCATAGAAAAAGACATAGCAAAAACCCACGAAGAAGGCCTTGTAGAAGCCTACAAGCGTCTGCGTCCGGGTGAGCCTCCCACAGTGGAAGGCTCACAGTCTCTTCTTAATAATATGTTCTTCGACCCAAAGAGGTATGACCTCGCAAAAGTCGGACGTTATAAATTCAATAAAAAGCTCGCGCTAAAATCGCGGGTTAAAGGTCGTACCTTGGCGGCTAACGCTATTTCACCCGACAGCGGTGAGGTTATCGCAGAGGCGGGTGTGGAGCTTACCACAGAGCTTGCCGACCAAATCCAAAACGCGGGCTGCCCGCACGTAGATATTTACGTGGAAGAAGACCGCGTGCTGCGTGTACTTTCCAATATGACCGTGGACATCGACCAATACCTGGAGCCTTTTGGCTTTACCGCCGAAGATTTTGGCATTCAGGAAAAAGTTTACTACCCCGTTTTGCGTGAGCTTGTAAAAGCCCCCGACAAGGACGAGCTTGAGCGTGTTATCAAACAAAACATGGGCAAGCTGCTGCCAAAAACCGTTACCTTTGAAGATATCATGGCTTCTATCAGCTATGCCATGGGCGTTGAGTTTAATATCGGTAATATTGACGATATCGACCACCTCGGCAACCGCCGTATCCGTGCGGTGGGCGAGCTTTTGCAAAATCAGTTCCGTATAGGCCTTACTCGTATGGAGCGCGTGGTAAAAGAGCGCATGACCATCCAAGATATGGACATCGTAACACCGCAGGCACTCATTAACATCCGCCCCGTTACGGCGGCGATAAAAGAGTTTTTTGGTTCGTCACAGCTTTCGCAGTTTATGGGGCAGACAAATCCCTTGGACGAGCTTTCGCATAAACGGCGGCTTTCCGCGCTTGGGCCGGGCGGGCTTTCCCGCGACCGGGCGGGCTTCGAGGTTCGCGACGTTCACAGCTCCCACTACGGGCGCATGTGTCCGATTGAAACCCCCGAGGGGCCAAACATCGGGCTTATTAACTCACTCGCCACCTATGCGCGTATCAACGAGTACGGCTTTATAGAAGCCCCCTACCGCTTTGTAGAAAAACGGACAGGACAACCACCTGTCGTAACAAATAATTTCATATACGTAACCGCAGACGAAGAAGAAAACTACATCATAGCCCAAGCAAACGAAGGCCTAACAGAAGAAGGCCACTTTGTAAACCGCCGCGTACAAGGCCGTCACCGTGACGAGATTCAAGAGTTTGACCCGTCGCGTATCGACCTTATGGACGTTTCGCCAAAGCAGATTGTATCTGTGGCCACCGCGCTTATTCCCTTCCTTGAGAATGACGACGTTTCCCGCGCACTCATGGGCTCTAACATGCAACGTCAGGCCGTGCCGCTTATGACCACGGACGCGCCTGTTGTTGGCACGGGCATGGAGTACAAAGTCGCGCTGGACAGCGGTGTTGTTATGACAACAGAAGTAGACGGCGTGATAGAAGAAGTAACCGCCAGCCACGTAGCAGTCCGCAGCGACGAAGGTAAAAAAGAAATCTACAGACTAACAAAATTCATGCGTTCCAACCAAGGAACATGTATAAATCAACGCCCCATAGTCCACAAAGGCCAGCAAGTAGTAGCAGGCCAAGTAATAGCCGACGGCCCCTCCACCGACAACGGAGAGCTTGCGCTGGGCAAAAACCCGCTTATCGGCTTTATGGCATGGGAAGGCTATAACTACGAGGACGCGATTCTTTTAAGCGAAAACCTTGTGCGCGACGACGTTTACACTTCTATTCATATAGAAGAATACGAAGCCGAAGCCCGCGACACAAAACTCGGCCCCGAGGAAATAACCCGCGACATCCCCAACGTAGGCGAAGACGCAATGAAAGACCTCGACGAAGACGGCATAATCCGTATCGGCGCAGAAGTAGGCCCCAACGACATTCTGGTAGGTAAAGTAACCCCCAAAGGCGAAACCGAGCTAACCGCAGAAGAACGCCTGCTACGCGCAATCTTTGGAGAAAAAGCACGCGAAGTCCGCGACACAAGCCTACGTGTACCCCACGGCGAAAGCGGTATCGTGGTAGACGTTAAGGTCTTTACCCGCGACAATCGCAGCGACCTTGCTCCGGGGCAAAAACGTGATGAGCTGCCCCCGGGCGTTAACCAGCTAGTACGCGTATATATCGCACAAAAACGTAAAATTTCTGTAGGCGACAAAATGGCAGGACGCCATGGTAACAAAGGCGTTATCGCAAAGGTGCTTCCTGTGGAAGACATGCCCTTCCTTCCAAACGGCCGCCCGCTTGATATCGTATTAAACCCGCTTGGCGTACCCTCCCGCATGAACATCGGGCAGGTACTGGAAGTCCACCTTGGCCTAGCCGCAAAATGCTTGGGCTGGAAGGCCGCAACCCCCGTATTCGACGGCGCGAACGAGATTGACATTATGGACACTCTCGACCTCGCAAACGATTACGTTAACTTCGAGTGGAAAGATTTTACAAAAAAATGGCGCGACATTCTTGACGACGATATTTACGCACAGCTCGAAGCAAGCAAAGACAACCGCGACGAGTGGACGGGCGTACCCATTAACCGCGACGGAAAAATCCGCGTACGCGACGGCCGCACAGGTGAGGAATTCGATAACCCCATCACCGTTGGCTTTATGCATTATCTAAAGCTTCACCACCTTGTGGATGATAAAATCCATGCGCGCTCCACAGGCCCGTACTCGCTTGTTACGCAGCAGCCGCTGGGCGGTAAAGCCCAATTCGGCGGACAGCGTTTTGGTGAGATGGAAGTTTGGGCATTGGAAGCATACGGCGCAAGCTACACGCTGCAAGAAATTCTTACGGTAAAATCCGACGATATTGTAGGCCGCGTAAAAACCTACGAAGCCATAGTAAAAGGCGAAAACATCCCCGAGCCGGGCGTACCGGAATCCTTCAAAGTTCTATTGAAGGAACTCCAAGCCCTATGCCTCGACGTTAAAGTTCTAATGGCCGACGATACAGAAGTCGTCATCAAAGAATCCGTAGAAGAAGGCGAAGAAATCAACGTAGACGTAAACATCGAAGGCTTGGAATCCGACAAAGATTCTAACGACCGCAACTATATACGGCGCGGTGGGTTAATAAAAGCCGTACAAAACGAAGAAGGCGACCTGCCCCCCGACGAAGACGACGAGCCGGACGCAGAGCCTATGCTGGAGGTAGACATCACAGCAGACGCATCCTCCATTACAGAAGGCGAAAGCGAAGCCGTGGTTATCCCCGATGACCTTGATGTGCCGGATGTAGCAACCGACTTCGACTTGGCGGCAGAACTGCCCGACGATTTTGACATTTCGCTGACAGACGAAATGACCGACGATGATTTCGGAATTTATAATGACGAGGAGTAGTATGTTATGGATTTTAACAAAGCGGAAAAACCCGAACAGGCAATGTCTTTCTCCTCAATAAAAATAGGCCTTGCTTCGCCCGAAAAGATACGCGAGTGGAGCAGAGGGGAAGTAAAAAAACCCGAAACAATTAACTACCGCACACTAAAACCCGAGCGCGACGGCTTGTTTTGCGAGCGCATATTCGGCCCTAACAAAGACTGGGAGTGTCACTGCGGAAAATATAAACGTATCCGTTACAAAGGTGTGGTCTGCGACCGCTGCGGCGTAGAGGTTACAAAAAGCAAGGTGCGCCGCGAGCGCATGGGGCATATAGAGCTTGCCGCCCCTGTGTCGCATATATGGTATTTCCGTGGTATCCCCAGCAGAATGGGGCTTATCCTCGGCATGTCCCCCCGCGCATTGGAAAAAATCCTGTATTTTGCCGCATATGTAGTGCTGGACGGCGGCGACACAGGCCTGCAAGTAAAAACCCTTATGACAGAAAAAGAATATCGTGACGCCTTGGAAGAACACGGCCAATGGCGTAATATCGGCACGGCACGTGTCCCCACCTTCCGCGTAGGAATGGGCGCGGAGGCGGTAAAAGAACTCCTCCTGCAAATTGACCTCGAGGCCGAATCCGAAGAGCTTAAAACCCTGCTAAAAGACGCAACAGGCCAAAAGCGTTTGCGTTATATCAAAAAGCTGGAGGTTATCGAGTCATTCCGCCTGAGCGGCAACCGACCCGAGTGGATGATTTGCGACGCCATCCCCGTAATTCCGCCCGACCTGCGCCCGATGGTACAGCTGGACGGCGGTCGTTTTGCGACCTCCGACCTAAACGACCTGTACCGCCGCGTAATCAACAGAAACAACCGCCTAAAACGCCTGCTGGACCTGGGCGCACCAAATATCATAGTCCGCAACGAAAAACGTATGCTCCAAGAAGCCGTAGACGCGCTGATTAACAACGGCCGTCGTGGACGCCCCGTAACAGGGCCGGGCAACCGCGCTTTGAAATCCCTTTCCGATTTGCTTACGGGTAAACAGGGTCGTTTCCGTCAAAACCTTCTTGGTAAGCGCGTGGACTATTCCGGGCGTTCTGTTATCGTTGTTGGGCCGAAATTGAAAATTTACCAATGCGGCCTCCCCCGCGAAATGGCTATCGAGCTGTTTAAGCCCTTCGTTATGAAAAAGCTCGTGGGCAGCGGCGACGCTCATAATATTAAATCCGCAAAGCGTATGGTAGAAAAGCTTGAGCCACGCGTTTGGGACGCGCTGGAAGATGTTATTAAGGAACACCCGATAATGCTAAACCGCGCACCTACTTTGCATAGGCTTGGTATTCAGGCGTTTGAGCCTGTTTTGGTTGAGGGGCGCGCACTT
>WQRQ01000088.1 GCA_009786685.1 Defluviitaleaceae bacterium | reverse complement strand
ACAATGACCTTCCGCAACGAGGCAGGCACGGTTTACACCTTCCCGATGAGCCGCGGTCTGTTTGGCACAGACCATAACGACGAGCCGTTTATCAGAATGCGCGGCAATCAGCTATATCCAGCCGCCACCCTGCCGCGAGGCACACAATACGACGCGACCTTGGTAGGCAACGTAATTACCGCAATTTACTTTGTGGGAGAAGAAGTGCTAACCCCCGAAAATCGTGGCCTTGTAATAGAAAATAACCCCATGGTGGGCTACCTTACCATTCTGGATTCTAACCGTAACGAGCAAAGCTTTACATTTAACCCCGGCCAGCTTGTGGTACATCGCCGTCAGTTTTTCGATATGCGCGATACCATTGGCGGATGGCACGAGATGTTCCCGGGAGTGCGCCCTAACCAGCGCGTTGCGGACATCGCAGACGTAATCCCCGGCGACATAGTTGTATTCCGCACAGCCGAAGACGACCCGTTCAGAATAATAGAGCTAAACGCCGCAGAAAACACAACAACACGCTACGGCAGAATCCGCGAAATCCGCGACCAAGGCGGCTACTTCGATATGATGATGGAATTCGAAAACGGGCAAACAGCATGGTACACCTTTGTAGACGGAATCCGCGTACTGGAAAACGGACGCCCCGTAAGCCCCAACCGCATACAGCTCGGCGACTGGGCAAGAATCATAATAAACCAAGCAATCATAGCCCCCGGCGTAATGATGGAATCCGTGCGCGACATTGCACTGGACAGCGGCGGGCATCATATAAACTCACTAATCACAGGCAGAATCGCGGGCTTTCTTCCCGCACAAAATACATTGCAAATCCAGCACGCACGGGAGCTTACGCCTGCGGGCTGGCGCAATCACAGCCCACTGGCCAACATTAATATAGGCGGGTCAAATGTGCGCTACTACCAAGACGGCAGACCCGTAACCCTTGCGCATATTAATCGCTACCTGCAACGCTCCGACGCCACGGTTTATATCGCGCTGGAAAATCACTTCGCGGGGGAACGCGCCGTCATGGTAAGCGTCCGCTCGGGCAGGGATGAGCTAATCCGCACGGGGACAGTTTTGCATTCCGCAAACAACGAGTTCAGTCTGCTGGAAATGCCCGGCGATATCCGCACAGACGCAGGCACAATAGTAGTACGCAACGGACGCCTCGTAGAACAAAACCATATCTTTTCGCCCGACTGGGCAAGGGTTTCGCTTAACGGCTACACCGCAGCGGTTGTAGATATCGGCGCGCCACCCGCCACAGCAGGCGTACAAATAGTACGCGGACGTATCTCGCAGGTATGGCCCTTCGAAAGCTTCCGCGTGGAGACCATGAGTATATTCGACGGCTTCCGCTGGAACTTCACACCTGTCCAGCGCGAATTCACAATCGACCACGATACGCTTTTCCTAAACGGCGGCGGTGTTTCTAGCATAGACGAATTTATCGGGTTTACGGATGATTCTGTAATCGGAGACGTGTTTAACGTAGTAGTAGAAGGCGGCCGCGCAGTACGCGTGATAGACGCACCGTTTACCGAGCCGATTCCGCAGCTTGCCACCGCACCCGGCCACGTAACCATGCGCGGCGTTATCTACGCGATAGACGGCGACAGCATAAGCCTAAACAACCTAACCGTGTTTAATGCCCGCTCGGGCGCATGGGACAGAGTAAGCCTCATAAACCCAACAGGCTCTGTAACCGTAGCCGCAAACACAATAATAATAGACCGCAATCAAGTAATACCCGCAAACCAACTGCGTGTAGGCCATCAAATACTGGCATTTACCCCGGAAAGACGCGACGAGGTAGATATCGAGCCGGGACTTTCTGCAAACGCGTATATCGTTTTGGTTGAGAATTAGGGGGGTAAAAATGAAAAAGTATTTATTTTCTCTGGCATTATGTATTTTGGCGATTGCGCTGCCGTCGGTAGTGGTATACGCCCGCCCGCACAGAATCGGCGACATGGGCTTCCATGGCGGCATCAGCGAAAGCCGCCACCTGCCGCGTACGCTGGAGACGATTTTGCTGCAACAGGGCAACGGACGCGCCAGAAACAACAATAATGCTGCCATCGTGATGCGCTACAGCGAGTTTGTTTTTCTCGCAGGCCCTCCGATACTTTTTGAAGGCACAAAAACAATTCGCCCGGGCGCACCCGCAAACGGCTCTACATCCGGCTCGTACCGCATAGGGCACAGCATAACTGCCGCCGCAGTAGAAGGCGAAGGCAGCATAACCCGCACACAAAACTTTGATGTGCAGTACCGCCGAGAAGGCACACAAATTATCTACAGCTATATAATCGACAGGAATAGCTGGGCAGAAACCATTGTAACACCCGAAGGGACGTTTACACTGGATACATCCCGCTCGTCCTTTACGGTAAGCGTAATAGAAGACCGCACCCCCGCCATAAGCTTTTACCGCGGCGACATTTCCGTAAGGCTGGTATACACAGGCGGCCCCAATGGCGAAACAATAGTAGAAAAAACAGGCGAGTTTTACGGATTTTCTACGGCATGGTCTGCGGTGGAAACTCACCGTACAAATGTATCCATAGTAAACGACGACTGGGCGATGACTTATCAAATACGCCCAAGCGTTACCGTTAACAAAGAACTGCAATTTGTATACAACGAGCCTACAGTAATCAGCTTTGAAGGTAACTACCGCGAGCTGCACCAAAGCTCTGCGGGGCTACGCTACGATATTTTCATAATGCCGCCGCATATGTGGGAAACACCAAACAGCGGTACACATTCCATGGTAGTGGATAATGTATTTGAGCAGTTGCCTGCGCCTAATTTGTCATTCCTTCGCGGCCATCCCGCCGAGGATGATATTCACAGGCTTTTTGCTATGCAAATTTTGCAGGGCAATCCGCAATTTTTTGTACCGGAGCAAGCCATCACACGCGGCCAATTTTTAACCGCGCTTGCTCGCACCATCAAACTCCCCGTTGAAGACCCTGTACTTCCGAGGGCAACACGCGGGCAAGCTCCCGTCGCGATTACGCTTTTCTCCGATGTGGATTCCAACCGCCCCGAGTTTAGGTATATACAAGCAATCCAACGTGCAGGCATTGCATTCGGCCGTGCCGATGGTAAGTTTTACTTCGATTATCCTATTTCTCGCCAAGAGGCTATAGTAACCACCGTCCGTGCGCTTGGGCTTTCCAATCTCGGTCTCGACCCTACGGTTGTTTCGCCGTTTGCGGACTCCGACGCCGTGGCCTCATGGGCTATCCGCGACATAAACGTATCACTTATGCTAGACCTCATCGCGCCTGACGCCAACGGCAATCTCCACCCTCGCCGTGCGATGTCTAACGCCGAGGCCGCCGCAATGTTTAACCATTTATTAGACTACATGCGCAACGGAATAGTGAGCCACTACTCCGAGCAGATTGTAAATATCGTGTATTAAGGAGAAACACATGAAAAAATACCAAAACGCAATTAAGCTAATGAACAAAAAATTTAAAAAAGACAGCCTAATCGGAGTAGCCACGGTAAACGAAGCAGGTAAACCGGTGGCACGCATGATAAACGCATACTTTGAAGAAGCCGACAACTCGTTTTATGCGGTAACGCACGCACAATCCAACAAAATGGTACAAATCGAAGCAAGCCCGGAAGTTGCAGTATGCTCCGAAGGATGGTTTACAGGCCTTGGCGTAGGCGAAAACCTGGGCTGGGTAAACGAAGAAAAAAACGCCGCCATGATGAAAAAGCTCCGCACAGCATTTGCAAAATGGTACAGTGACGGCCATATAGACGAAGAAGACCACGGCACATGTCTATTACGTATAAGGCTAACCAACGGCATACTAATCGAGCATTCTCCAAAATACGAAGAATACCGCATTAACTTTACCCAACGCACAATACAGCTTCTAAGCACATCCAGCCCATCCTCCGTAATAGAATACGACGGCATGGAAAGCGTGGTGTATGTAGTAAACCCATGTAGCTGGGCAATTGTGCATTTAGCACTGGGTGCGTACGCAGGCAAAAAAGTAAAAATCACATTTTCTGCCGACGTAAAACGTCTGGGCGCAGGTGGTCGCCTAAACTGGCAAATCAACCTGCCCGATTACCCGTCACTAGCCGTACTGGAAGACGCCGCCCCCGATACATGGCACACACTAAGCGGCGAATGGACAGGCATACTGGACAACCGCTTCCCCGCGCTATACCTAAGCACCCACGAAAACAACAGCGACATAACAACCTACCTGGTAAGCAACTTTGAGGCCGACGTAAAATCCGTAAAATAGAAAGCCCCTACAGCTTACCCAATTCATCAATAAGCAAGGTATCCTTAATCTTTATGTAAGTACCCTTCATACCGAGGGAGCGAGTTTCTATGAGACTTGCTCCTTCTAATTTGCGCAGAGTACCGGTGATGACGGAACGCGCAAACCCAAGCTTGTCCGCAATATTACCCGCAACAAGAATCCCCTCGTTTTTGCCGTTTTGGTCGAAGGTTTTAACAATATGCGCAGCAGCGTCCAACTCGGAAAATGAAAGCGAATTAATAATAGCGCGCACCGCCTTAGCACGGCGTTTTTTATCCGCAGCAGCGGTAGCGTCACGGTGGCGCAGCAAAATCGTACATATACAAGCCGCAACCTCCGCAACAGTACGCTCTTCCTCCGTAAAATCAGATTCGCGGGTTACAGTGAGCATGTACCGCTGTCCAACCTCAAATGCCAAAGTCTTTTGAGGGGGGTGTGGGGGGAACTTTTCTTCAGAAAAGTTCCCCCCACGGTTTTCGATTGTAGCTTTTGAATTCAAATGCGAACGCAACAAAACGCAAACCTCGTGTAAGTGGTCTGCGTTTTGCTGGGATAATATTTGGTTTAATTGTTGTGTAAATAGGCTAATCATCGGCTTTTTCGGGGGCTTCTATGGCATAGGTGCAGGATGAGCAGGCAATAACGCGCTTTTTGCGGCCTTTTTCTACGAGGTACTCACCGCACTCGGGGCATTTTTCGCCTGTGGGTAGATTCCAGGAGATGAAATCGCAGTCGGGGTATTTGTCGCAGCCAAAGTATTTGCGCCCTTTTTTTGATTTTTTTATGACGACCTTTCCGCCGTCGCAGATGGGGCAGGGGACGCCTGCTTCTTCGTGGAGTGGCTTGGCGTTGCGGCACTCCGGGAAGCCCGGGCAAGCCATAAATTTACCAAACCGCCCAAATTTAATTACCATAAGGCGACCGCAGTGTTCGCAGGGGATGTCGGTTTCTTGGTCTTTTACTTCTATGTCACCGATTTTTTCTTCGGCGACCGTGATTTTTTCTGCAAAGGGTGGGTAGAAATCGCGTACTATGTTTTTCCATTCGAGTTCGCCAAGCTCTACGCGGTCGAGGTCGCTTTCCATGCGGGCAGTGAAGTCGGCGTCTACGATGTTTGTAAAGTGTTCGTTCATTATTTCGTTGATGATGTCACCGAGGTCGGTGGGGTAGAGGACGCGGTTTTCCTTTGTGATGTAGCCGCGATTCATAAGGGTTGTGATGGTTTGGGCAAAGGTGCCGGGGCGGCCTATGCCGAGTTCTTCCATGGTGCGTACCATTGTACCCTCGGAAAAGCGCGGTGGCGGCTGGGTGAAATGCTGTGCGGGCAGATATTCTTTGGCGGTGAGCTTTTCGTTTTCTGTGAGCGGAGGAATGGAGACGTCCTTTTCGGAATCCTCGTTTTTGCTGTACACGGCAAGGTAGCCGTCAAATTTAAGGACAGAGCCGCTTGCGCGTAGCACTATGTCATCGCCGGAGGATGTTGCTACAATTTTTACAGCCAAAGTATCGTACACCGCCGCCGTCATTTGGCTGCCTACGAAACGCTCCCATATGAGTTTGTAGAGTTTATATTGCTCTCCTGTGAGCGATTTTTTGATAATATCGGGCTTTCGCACTGCGCTTGTGGGGCGGATGGCCTCATGGGCGTCTTGTGTGCGGCCTTTGGTTTTGTATTGCGGGCGTTCTTCGGGTAGATAGGTTTCGCCAAAATGACCTTTTATGTGGTCGACGGCGTCTTCGTAGGCCTCGTCGGAGAGGCGCATGGAGTCGGTACGGATATAGGAAACAAGACCAACTGTGCCTTCGCCTGCGATGTCTACGCCTTCGTATAGCTGCTGTGCAATGCGCATTGTGCGCGAGGTCGCGTAGCCAAAGAGCTTGCTCGCCTCCTGCTGCAATGTGCTTGTCGTAAACGGGGCAGGGGGCTTTCTGCGGCGTGTTCCCTGTTTGATTTCCTGTACGGTGTATGTGGCTTTTTTTAGCTTGGCGACAAGCGCGTTTACCTGCTCCTCGGTTTTTAGCTCTATTTTATCATTGTCGCCCGAGTTGTAGCGTGCTGTAAGCTTGCCTTTTTTGCATGTTAGGTTAAGCTCCAGTGACCAGTATTCTTCCGGGATAAATTGCTCTATTTCTTCTTCTCGGTCGCAGATTAGCTTTAGGACTACGGACTGTACGCGTCCTGCGCTTGTGCCTTTTTTTACTTTCTTCCATAATAATGGACTAATGCGGTAGCCTACCATGCGGTCCAGCACGCGGCGAGCCTGCTGCGCGTCCACCAAATCCATATCTATGGAGCGCGCCTCTTTTAACGCTTTTTTTACAGCGGTTTTTGTGATTTCGTTAAAGGTTATGCGCTCGGTGTTTGCCTCGTCGAGCTTTAGCGCGTGCATGAGATGCCAGCTAATTGCTTCTCCTTCGCGGTCGGGGTCGGTGGCAAGATACACTTTTTTTGCGGCTTTGGCTTGCTTGCGCAAGGCCGCCAAAATGTCGCCTTTTCCCCTTATCGTAATATAGCGCGGCTCGTAGTCGTTTTCCAAGTCTATGCCAAAATTGCTCTTTGGCAGGTCGCGTACGTGGCCTACACATGCTTCTATTTTATACCCACTGCCGAGTATTTTTCTTATTGTTTTTGCCTTGGACGGCGATTCCAAAATAACAAGATTTTTTGCCATTTCGCACCTCGATTTTGACTGGCCTTCGGCCGTTTAGTTTCTTACGTACCCTTAGTTGACAGGCCTTCGGCCGTTTAGTTTCTCGCGTACCCTTAGTTGACTGGCCTTCGGCCGTTTAGTTTCTTACGTATCTTTGTCCGGGGAGTTTTCTTATCAGGCCTTTAATTTCCAATTGTGCGCATATTAATAAAATGCGGCCGGGTTGTAAATCACAAATTTGCATGAGCATATCTACGCTGACAGGCTCAAAATTCAAGATATCATACACTTGTTTTTCTTCGGTGGCAAGCATATTTTTGGAATTTGTGTTAATTTTTGTTTTTTCTTCGTCTTCGAGGGAGATTCCGAGGGCAAAAAGAACGTCTGTATGGTCGGAAACAGGGGTCGCGCCTTCGCGGATTAGCCGATTTGTACCTTCGCTCAGCTTGCTGGAAATATTGCCCGGGACGGCAAATACCTCGCGGCCTTGCTCCATGGCCTGGTCTACGGTGATTAGCGTGCCGCTTTTTTTGCCTGCCTCCGCGACGATTACTCCTTGTGACAGTCCACTTATTATACGATTACGCGCAGGAAAAAATGCAGGCATGGGCATTGTACCCGGCGGATACTCGGAGATGACGCAGCCGTTATTTATGATTTGCTCGCGAAGCTCCCTATTTTCCGCAGGGTAGCAGATGTCTACGCCGCAGCCGAGTACGGCGATGGTTTTTCCGCCGCCTTGTAACGCGCCGCGGTGCGCCATGCTGTCTACGCCGCGAGCCATGCCGCTTACGATTACCACACCCGCTTGTGCAAGGGGCTTTGCCAAAATCCGCGCCGCCAGCAGCCCGTACTCCGAGCATTTTCGTGAGCCGATAACCGCAACCTTGTACGTATCGTCGGCGGGCAGCGTTCCTATAAAAAATATACCCACGGGTGGGTCGGGGATTTCTGTTAACAACTCGGGAAAACGCTCATGCTCACGTGAAAAATAAGCAATGCCCTGTGCCTCGAGGCTTTGTAATAGACCGTCTATGTAGTGCAGGCTTTGTGACGCGGAAAAATGCCTCTCTGCCTGCGCGGAAAGCGACGCGGTACGCGCTATGTTTTTATCATTAAACGCATCACGTGCCGTGCCGTAGATATCCAAAATAAGATTAAGCTTACGCGAGTCCACAATCCCCATCATCGAGGAAAGCCATAGCATGTAAATATCCATTAGATTTCCATTACATCCTTTAAAACGAGCAGGGTTTTTGCGGCTTCTTTTAGGGCAAAATTTTCTATTTGGCGTATTAGTACGGCGGTCTCCGGGATTTCTTTTAGCTCGGGGATTAGGTTTTGGCTGTCGGAATTGCGTGATTCCAGCAGCGGAAGAAGCCTGCCGAACACCTCGCGGATTTTTTCCATATCAGAAATGCCGCCCGACGGATGTTGATATAGTATAGCCGAGCTGATTTTGTCCAGCACGATTTTTAGTCTATGCTCCAGCATGGATAGCTGCTCGTGGGTTGGTTTTTCGCCTGCTTTTAGTAGCTGCTCCATATGCTCCGAAGCGCGGGAAAGGTCTTTTTCGTTTATGATACCCGCCAGGCTTTTTAGGTTATGCGTCGTGTGGAGTGCGGTGGAGATATCATTATTATCCAATGCCTCTCTTATGACGGTGGCCGTGTTTTTATGCTCACGCGCAAAATCGGAGCGTAGTTTGATTTGTACCTCCGCATTGCTTTGGAAATCATGGATATCGTTATTTTGTTTTGTTTTTTCTGCCTCTTTTATGACATGCGCGGGCTGTTTATCCCTTATATATTTAACCAGTGCGCTGTTTAAATGCTTTGTGTTAATCGGTTTTGAAATAAATGCGTCAAATCCGCTTTTAATAAATTTTTCTGACTCGCCTATCAAGGCATTTGCGGTAAGGGCTATTACGGGGTGTGTGTAGCCGATTTCGCGCATTTTGCGCATGGTGTCCGTTCCGTTTATGCCCGGCATCATGTGGTCCATAAATACTACGTCGTATACATTGCCTTTTTCTATTTTTTTGAGAGCCTCAAAGCCGTCTACGCATGTTTCTACTTTTAGGTCGTAGAAGGCGAGCAGGCCGCATATTACATACAGATTTGCTTCCACATCGTCTACAACAAGCACCTTGCCGTAGGGCATTGGGGTGGGAGTAAAGGTTCTCTTTTTTACAACTATGCATTCTTGGAAATTTTGCAGGCTACGCGCCGTAGCCGCACCCAACACGCTGTCACCTACGACTTTTTGTGGTATTTCTATGGATACTGTTGTACCTTTGCCCGGTTTGCTTTTTATTTTCAGCTTTGCGTTCATCAAGGACGCAAGGCTGTACACTATGGGCATACCAAGCCCCGCGCCGCTGATATGGCGGTTTTCGTCATCATGGAAGCGTGTGTACTCGTTGTAAATTTCGCTAACCTGCTCGGGTGTCATGCCCATGCCTGTGTCGCTTATGGTTAAAACAATTATTGTATCCTTCTTCTTTTTTTTGCAGGAAATAGACAATTTTACCTCGCCCCGCTCCGTGTATTTAAACGCATTGGAGAGTAGGTTATTTAAAATTTGTTCTATTCTAAGCGCGTCACCGATTAGATAAGCGGGCAGATTTTCGTCGATTTTTAAACGGAATTTTATTTTGTCATTTTCCAGGGTTGCAAGGTGAAGCTGCGCGACATCGTTGATTATGCTTGCCAAATCGTACTCGCTTTGCAAAAGCCCCATTTTGCCTGCTTCTATTTTGGAAAGGTCGAGGATATCGTTTACGATACCAAGCAAAAGATTTGCGGAACTAAAAATTTTAGAAAAAGATTCTTCTATCAGCGGGGGAAGGCTTGGATTTTGCAATTGAATTTCCGAAATACCAAGCATTGCGGTGATGGGTGTGCGGATTTCGTGGCTCATGCGTGCGAGAAAACGAGTTTTTGCGCGGTTGCTTTCTTCTACCAGCTCTACGGCTTTGGCTTGGTTAATCGCGGCTTCCAGCTCATCCATCATTTGCTTTTGCTTGCGTAAATCGCGCACATAGGCAAACGCGACGGTTTTGTCGCTTAGCGAAATACGCTTTAAAAACACCTCGCAGGGGATAGGCTCACCTTCCGGGGTTTGGTGCATCCACTCCAGGTGCAGGCTGCCGTACTTTAACATAGGCTCTATAAGGCTAAGCACTTTTTTTCGTGTGGGTGTGCCGCATGGCTGGTTTGGCGGACAAATATCAAAAAATCTGTTTTTATAAAGCTCCACGCCACTCGGGCCAAATAATTTGTTGGCGGCCTTGTTTACCTCAAGCACCTGTGCATTTTCGTCCAGCACCGCGCATAAAAGCGGCGACGAATCCAGCATGGACTGTAAACGCTCGCGTGTCATTTTTTCTGTATGCCGCAATTTTTCCAAAGTATCCGCCAAAGAATTTTTTACATAGTACACACAGTTATCGTGGCGGTTTATGCCCAATGCTATGGCCTCCGCCATTTGGCGGCATGTGAGATACCCGCAGGCCGCGCAGTCTACATGTTGGTCGATGTCCGAGAGCTTTAGCAGGCGTTGTGTCAGGATTTGCTCTATTTCTTCTTCCGGGACGGGTGTGGTGACGCAGGCGGCGTTTGTATCGTATTCGCAAATAAAATCTTGCAGCTTCAAATTTTTGAACTTTACGTTTAAAATCTCAATACGCTCTTCCGGACGAAGCTCCCGTACTTGCTTGTTTTTTTGCATGTTAAAAATAGCGTGGGCGGTTTTGTCACCCAAGCTGTCGTTCCTGTTTTCTACGCCTGTGCCGTAGCAGCAGCCCTTGCTGCAATTTAAAATATCCACGAGTATGGGTATATGCTCCGAGCTTTGCCGCGCAGCGTACTCTCGCAGGTATTTATATGCTTTTGTTTCGCCCTCTACCTGCACAATGGCCGACTGTGGGCGAGTGTAATATTTTATGTTTTCCATCAAACCGCCGGGGCTTGGCAAAACAGAGCCAAGCCCGTAGTCGATTTCTTCTTTTGCTTGTGGATACGTGCTTATGTCTATGTTTTTTGATTTAATGTGATTTATCAGGCTTTTAAATGTAATGTTGTGTTGTACCAGCCCAAGCCCGCGCTTAGATTCTATCTCCAGTTTTTTTGCCACACAGGGGCTTAAAAAAACGAGGTCTTCTTGTATTTTTTTGTATTTTTTTAGGTAGATGGCAGTACACATCATGGGGCTTTGTACAGGTATTAGATTAGGCACAAGCTGCGGGAGGTGTTTTTCGACGTAGTTTACAACGGAAGGGCATGGCTGCGAAATAAGCCCCTCGACGTCGCAGCTTTCTATGTATTTCAAATAGCCCCAAACTGCAATATCCGCACCAAAGCTCACGGGATAAAAATTAACCACACCAAGGCTCTTTAAATACCCCATAATACGAAGATACTCGTCGGGATAAATCAAATGAAATGCAGGTGCGACCAGCATGGTAAACTTTTTACCGTTTTGCAAATCCGTCAAAAAAGCGTCGAAATCATCCTTGTAATGGCGTACGTCGTGACTGCATGTGTCTATACAGCGGCCGCACAAAATGCACTCCTTTTCGTCAACGCATACCTTGTATCCGCCGTCTTCCGGCACGGAGACGTTGGATTTTAGTACAGGACACTCGTGTATACATTTGCTGCAATCTATACAGTTTTTTACCTCCGTATATATCATACCCGTATTGTAATCTTGGATGTTTAACATCTGTATGCCCGCCCCTTTGACATCTTTTAAATTTGTCAAACAATAGCACGTTTTTTTTGTTTTTACAAGAAATAAAACCCCGGCATAAAATCTATGCTATACCACGGCTCATAAAATTGATTTCTGCGATGGCCAAGGCTAGGGATATGGCGGCTTGGTCTGCTTGAAATTTTTCGGCTTGGATGGCTAAGGTTAGTTGTAGTTTTTCTATTTGGCTTATTTCGCCCAACTCGTACATTTCTTCTACCAATGTTTGGCGGGTTTGGAGTAGGGGGCGGTTTTCGTGAGCCAGGGCTTGGGCGGTGCGGGCGGATTGGTAATTGTTCCAGGCGGTTAGGGCGGTGATTTCCAGTTGGCGGGTTAGTAGGTCGCGTTGGTCTTCCATCAGGCGGATTTCTTGCCAGCTAACGCCGTGCCATGCTGCTTGGTTTATGTGGCTGTTTAGGGTGTATAGGGCGGTGTTGTTGCTTATTAGATTTTCGCGAAGGGCTTGGGGATTGCGGATAGTGGCGGCAG
>WQRQ01000087.1 GCA_009786685.1 Defluviitaleaceae bacterium | reverse complement strand
CGGAGGGGGATTGCTGTTTTTTCCTGCGAATACTTTACATACAAATCGCCGCCCGTACCGCCGCAAGCCGCGAAAAACACCGCTAACAGAATAATCAGCCGCTTCATTGCTTCCCACCGACTAGACGCAATGCGTCCGTGAAATATTCCGGCAGCGGCGACTCAAATTGCATTTCCTCTCCGATTGTCGGGTGTTTAAATCGCAATTTTACCGCGTGCAACACTTGCCCGTCGTTTAGCCCCATCGGTTGCCGCTGGATTCCGTAGACAGTATCACCCAACACAGGGTTGCCGATGTATGCCATGTGTACGCGGATTTGGTGGGTGCGGCCTGTTTCCAGTCGCGCCGCTATCAGCGTAAAATTACCTAAACGCTCCAGCACCTCGACGTTTGTGACAGCGTTACGTGCGCGGGCATTTAGGCCTGTCAGCACTGCCATTTTTTTTCTGTCGTGGGGATGGCGGCCTATCGGCAAATTAATTTTTAGCCGCGACTTTTTTACTACACCCACGCATACGGCATTATATTCTCGTCCCATTTCGCGGCTTTCTAACTGCGCCGCCAAAGCCACATGCGCTGTATCATTTTTAGCCACGACCATCAGCCCCGACGTATCCTTATCCAATCTATGTACAATCCCGGGGCGCAAAACGCCGCCCACACCCGACAACTCACAATGATGTAACAACGCATTAACCAAAGTTCCGCTATGATGCCCCGCCGCAGGATGTACCACCAACCCACGGGGCTTGTCCACCACAAGCAAATCCGCATCCTCATAAACAATATTTAACGGAATATCCTCCGCAACCGCCGTAAGCGGCACAGGGTCGGGAATCTCCACCGAAACAACCTCGCCCACCTTAACCCGCCGATTTTTGTCGCTAACCAGCTTTTGCGCAGCACTACGCGTAGGAATCTCCTCGCAAAACTTAGCCAGAAAAACATCCGCTCGCATTCCTTCCGCCTCCTGCGGCACTGTAATTTCTATCGTTTTTCCCATGGCGCAGGAAAATCCTTAATCACAAAAAGCGCGATAAAAGCCAACACAAAAACGCCGACGGTAACATAAACGTCCGCGAGATTAAAAATATAAAAATTAATAAAAAGAAATTCCAACATATCACGCACTGCACCTATAGCCACACGGTCAAAAAGATTACCAACCCCGCCTGCAAAAACCAGAATAAGCGGAACCCTCAAAAACCACATCCGAGGCTCATGCGGCAGCCACCAATAATACAAGCCAACCCCAACAAGAATAACAGCCTTAAACCCGGCCAAAATCCACCGCGCATTAAGCCCGCCAAACAAACCAAAAATAGCTCCCGTATTCTCAAGATACGTAAGCCCTAAAATCCCGTCAATCAAAACCCGCCGAGGTTGCCCCTGCAAGTTATCCACCGCCCAAACCTTCAACCAAATGTCCAAAGCCAAAAGAACGACGGTAGCCACGACAAAAACAACCCAAGTCCACTTTTTACTCATTAATAACTCCAAACTCCCAAAAATTAAAGTTTTTTTGGAAAGGGGTTTTGGGGGAAAACCTTTTTGGCGGCGCGGGAAACGTTCGCTCCGCTCACTGCGCCCTCACAAAAAGGTTTTCCCCCAAGGTCTTCTCTTTATTATTTATTTATCAGCAAAAGTTATTCCCAGTGAACGTGCTACTTTTACAAGCTCGCCGTTGGGGTCTACGGTTTTCGCGCCGCCTTTGGAGGTTTCGCCCATTTCGCCGCGACCGAGAACGTCTTCGAGGCTGATGGCGTCCATTTGGCCGTTGCGCAGGCAAACCATGTTTCCGAATTTGCCGTCGCGGATGAGTTCTGCGGCTTTTAGGCCGTAGCGAGCGGATAGTACGCGGTCTGCGGGTGATGTATCGCCGCCGCGTTGGATGTGGCCAAGTACGCATGTGCGGACTTCGTGGCGGACGAGGGGCTCGAGCTTGTGGGCTATTTGGTCGGCTACGCCACCGAAGCGGATGGCGTCGGGGCTGTCTTCGACTACTTTGCCGATGACTGCGGAGCCTTCTTTTTCTACTGCGCCTTCGGTGACTGCTACTATTGTGAAGGGTCGGCCTGCGGCGTCGCGCTGGTTGATTTTGTCTACAATGCCTTGCACTGTGTATGGGATTTCGGGGATGAGGATAACGTCTGCGCTGCCTGCTATGCCTGCGTGCAGGCAAATCCAGCCTGCCGAGCGTCCCATTATTTCTACCACTATTACGCGGTGGTGGGATTCTGCGGTGGTGTGAAGACGGCCGAGATTATCGGAAACTATGTTTACCGCGGTATCGAAGCCAAAGGTGGTTTCTGTTGCGGGTAGGTCGTTGTCGATTGTTTTCGGAACGCCGACGACGTTTATGCCCTTGCGTGCAAAGTCGCGTGCGCTGGTAAGTGTACCGTCGCCGCCAAGGACTACGAGTACGTCAACGCCTTCGTTTTTCATGTTTTGGATGGCAATGTCGGACACGTCTTTTTTAACCTTTTGGCCGTTTTCTTCTACGGTGTAATTGAAGAGGTTGTCTTTATTGGAGTTATAGAGCATAGAGCCGCCCTTGTGCAAAATGCCCGATGTAGCGTTAAGGTCGAGTTTCATAAAGTCGTTTGTGTACATGCCGCGGTAGCCAAACTTGTAGCCGATAAGCTCGCAGTCCATCATGTTGTGACATGCGCGTACCAGCGTGTAGATTACCGCGTTAAGACCGGGAGCGTCTCCGCCGCCTGTAAGCACTGCAATTTTTTTCTTCCCCATTCGTATTCCTTCCTTCTATTATGCATTTTTTTAGTCTAAAAAACCCACATTTTTGTAAATGTGTGAGGGGCATTATAACACAAAATTTTTTGTTTGTGACAAATGTTTGGAATTTGTCTTGACAAATGTTTGGAATTTGTCTAAGATATCGTTGACATCTTATGAAAAGAGGAAACACAAATGCGTTCCACCTACATTACAAAACCCCAAGAAGTTGAGCGTAAATGGTACGTTGTAGACGCCGAAGGCCAAACATTGGGTCGTTTATCCACGCAGATAGCGCATATTCTCAGAGGCAAGCATAAACCCACTTTTAGCCCCTCTGTAGATACAGGCGACTACGTGATTGTCATAAACGCAGAAAAAGTGAAAGTTACAGGTCGCAAACTCGACCAAAAAACCTATGTACGCCACAGCGGTTGGATAGGCCACAGAAGGGAAACAAAAATGAAGGACATGCTTGTTAAAAAGCCCGAGTTCATCATTTCCCATGCTGTAAAGGGTATGCTTCCCAAAAATAACTTGGGTCGCCAAATGTTCACAAAGTTTCACGCATACGCAGGTCCGGAACATAAACATCAGGCGCAAAAGCCCGAAGTTTTAGAAATTAAAAACTAAGGAGACAGGATATGGCAGCGGTTTCTTACTATGGTACAGGTAGAAGAAAAAGTGCGGTAGCACGCGTGTATCTTCTCCCCGGAAAAGGCAATATTGTTATTAATAAAAGAGGCATTGACGATTACTTTGGGCTTGATACACTGAAGCTTATCGTGCGTCAACCGCTTGAGCTTACAGGCACTACGGCAAAATTTGACGTTAAGGTGAATGTTTTTGGCGGTGGCTACACAGGCCAAGCAGGTGCTATACGTCACGGGATTTCGCGTGCGCTGCTTATCGCAGATGATGATTTCCGTCAGCCGCTTAAAAAAGCTGGTTTTTTAACACGCGACCCACGCATGAAGGAACGTAAAAAATACGGACTTAAAGGTGCAAGACGTGCGCCCCAGTTCTCAAAACGCTAATACAGCGTATTCTATGCATCCCTCCCCCGTACTCCTTGCACGGGGTTATCAATCCCCCTCTAAAAGCCCCCGGCTACCCGCCGGGGGTTTTGTAAAAATGCAGGCTTTTGCCAAAATTAACCTTTTTTTGGATGTGCTGGGCAAGAGGGCGGACGGCTATCACGATATTTTTTCTGTTATGCAAAGTGTGGATTTATGCGATGATTTGGCTATTTCTATTGCGGAGGAAAATGAATTTTTTTGTGATGATGGCAACGTACCAACGGGTGGAGACAACCTTGTGGTTAAGGCTGTGAATGCCTTAGCCGCGAGATATGGTTTTGAGGAAAAATTTAAAATTGAACTTGTTAAGCGCATACCCATGGGCGCGGGGCTTGCGGGGGGGAGCAGCGATTGCGCGGCAACGCTGCTTGGGGTAAATGAACTACTTGGATTTAAAATTCCCTCCGACGAGCTTTTGGAAATCGGGAAATCCCTTGGTGCGGATGTTCCGTTTTGTATGGTTGGCGGCACTGCCATCACCGAGGGGATTGGTGAACGGATTTCTCCCCTGCCCCCGCACCCGCCTTGTTATATCGTAATTGCTTGCCCCGAGATTAATGTCAGCACTGCGGAGATTTTTTCGCGGCTGGGAAATTTTCAAAATTCAACCGACCGTAAAATATCGTCAGTTGAAAATGTTAATAAATTTTTACAAGCTTATGAAAATAAAGACTTGCGCGGGATGGCCGCTTCTTTTTATAATGTTTTTACCGCTGTAACGGCCGGTTTGCACCCGGAGATTAAAGAGCTAATCGCGTCGTTTCGCGAGGCCGGTGCTGTAGGGGCAGAAATGAGCGGTACGGGGTCTTCCGTTTTTGCATATTTTGATGACGAAAAAGCCGCCGAAAAGGCGTTAAACATATCTAAAAACACGTTTTTGTGTAAACCGGTACAGCCATAGGTTGCCGCTAAAGAAAGGACTGTTTTGTTTTGAAAAAGATTATCATTTTTGCACTTGTTGCGATTTTATTTGTTGGTACATTACCTGCGACGGAGGCTTTTGCGTCTACTTTCCGCGATGTGCCAAGTTCGCATTTTGCTTTCGACGCGATTAACTGGGTGGCCGACCCCGCTAACGGACCCATTATGATGGGTGACGCAGGTAATAATTTTCAGCCCAACCGTACTGTAAATAAATTTGAAGCGGCACAGGTTTTTGCCGTGGCTGCGGGCTTTAGGCACGACCCAAGTGTTCTGCCGCCTGCGGAGCGTGAGGTTTTTACGCGTTCCTTTAATAACTGGCGTCCGCTGTTGGATGGCTTAGCTTCGCAATTTACTACATGGAACAGAATTGCCGACCGCGAGATTGCGTTCCTGTTGTATCGTGGAATCATCACAACGGCCGAGGTGCAAAATTTTGTAACACGCACAGGCACTACGGAAAATCGCCCGATGTTAACACGCGAGCAGGCCGTTGCTTGGACGGTACGCCTTGTGGGCGAAGGTGCTGCGGCACAGGCCGTGCAGCTTCCGAACGCGACGCCTTTCCGTGACGACGCGGCTGTTAGCCCTGCGTTACGCCGCTATGCTTATCATGCACGCGAGCTTGGCATTATCCCCGCAGGCGGCGGATACTTTAACCCCGCGACACACTTTACCCGTGCGGAGATTGCTACCATTTTCTACAGCGCACTCGCTGTCGAGGAAGAGTCTGCGACGCCTTCCGCGACCCCCCAAACCATTTCCGGTACGATTACAAATGTTCACTTGGATACGCACCTTACACTCACTCACGCAGGCGGCACGGATACCTTCCCAATCGCCAGAAACGCCGTGGTTATGATTGATAATGCACAACGCTCCGCCGCGTTTTTGCGCGAGGGCATGACAGTTATGATTCTTACCGACGCCTATGGGCAGGTGATTAGCCTTACGGGGCGTTCTCAGCTTGCGACATCCAGCACAAACGAAGTCGTTACAACCGGCGGCACGCCCGGCCAAGTTTTATACGCCGACGAGGGTATCATCACATCCGTAACATCCAGCCCGCAGCCCGCAATCACAATCCGCACACAGCGCGTGCGTATCAGCGGCCAAATCATCGACGACGAGCGCACCTTTACATTTACACCAAGCCCTGTGGTAACACGCGGCGGCGCGGCTGCTGCATTCAGCGACATACAGGTGGGCGACATTGCCTTCTTCGGATTTAGTGGTACGGTTATCCATAACTTGGAACTAATGCAACGCGAACGCACAATCACAGGCACGCTCGAAGAAATCCGCCCCCCCGATAACCAAGGTGCGCACGCGACATTTATAGTAGAAGAATCCGAAGGCCGCGCCTACGAACTCCGCGCTTTTCCCAACACAGAATTCTCCCGCGACGGCCATTTTAACCTAAGCTGGGACAACCTGCGCGTGGGCGACGAAGTTACCGCCGAGGTAGAATTCGACCGCATAATCGCCATCAACGCCACAGGCACACGCTCCGTAGTGGAAGGCCGCCTTAACGAAATCCGCATAACAGAACGCCATACCCAAATAACAATAACCTGCACCGCCGGCGCGTCCCAGAGCTTTTTTATCCGTCCGGGCGTATTTGACGTATACTCTCTGCGCATAGGAATGCAACTCCGCATAAACTTGGACAGCCGCGAAGTAACAAATATTACGGTACAAAACGCAGGCCTTGCACAAACCTCAATAATCTTGGGCTTTATCCAATCCATCCGCACCGACGGCACAATAGTAGTGGTAGAAGGCCAAGGCACAGCCGCACGCACCCACACAATAACAGTCCCCACAAACACAACAATAACCAGCGGCGGCTCAACCATAAACGCCAACGCCCTACGCGTAAACATGAACGTATATATAGTCCTAACCGCCCAAGGAAACAACACCGCCTCCTCAATAACAGTCCTCCCCTAACGATAGGGGTCAAGGGGGCTGAGAAAAAGGGGTTTTAACTTGAAAAAACCGCCACCACCGATAAAACTAAATGCTCCTGAAGTTCCGCAGGATTACGAGCCGCGGAGGCGGGAGCGTTTTGAGTTGCCGGAATTGGACGATATTCCTATAGGAATGCCGAGGGGCAAGGGCAGAGAAGAACAAAATGAGAGCCGTAAGGGTTTGAAGGTTTTTGAGAAGGCGCAAAAATATTATGCCGCTCCCAAGAAAAAAATGCCTGCACCGCCGCCACCTATACGCCCCGGCGATATGCAAAGGCGACGCCCGCCGCAGCCGGACAAGACGCCTATCCGTAGTACGCGCAAGCCGCCGCCGAGTGACGGACACAAACGGCGCGGGTCTTCTCCTTGGCAGAGGATTGCTTCTTTTCGGATTAATCCGCTTGTTGTCAGCCTTATCGGGTGGGGTACCTTGGCTGTTGTTGTTGTGGCTGTTTCTTTTTGGTTTATTACGGGCTTGCTTGTGGATAACGCCTTTGCGGTGTATATGGACGACGAGCTTGTTGGGTTTATTCCCATACCTGCGGGCGAGGAGATTACCAGCGAGGAGTTTCATAACCGTGCCGTGCTTAGCTTGCAGGCCGCACGGGGCGGCGCACGTGTTAGGGTAGACCAAACCGTAACCATCGAGCTTGCCCGTGCCTCGGGCAACGAGCGCGTGGGACACAGTGACATGATGGGACTGCTAATCCGCCAGTTTACTTACCAAATCGCCGCCATCGCCATCTATGTACGCGGTGAGCCTATGGCACTGCTACGCACCATGTCCGACCTGCAACACGTAGAGTACCTTCTGCAAGAACGCTGGTTTAACGAGTACACCGTGGGGGCAGAATTTGTAGAGGGCTGGGAAACACAAATCGTTTACGTTCACTCGGAAGAAGAATTCGACACGGCCGAAAACGCATACTGGCGGCTGGACACTACTAAGCTGCAAATATACACCCACACCGTCTCCGACGGCGAAAACCTAAGCGTAATAGCAGTCCGTTTCGGCACAACGGTAAACAACATAATGCGCGACAATAACCTAACCAGCCCAAACATCCGACCCGGCGACCGGCTGCAAATCCTCACCTACCTACCGCTGCTCTCCGTACGCACCTTCGACGAAATAGCGCACATGGAGCTAATAGAAATGCCCGTAGAAGAAATCCCAACCCCGGAGCTGCCCCTCGCCTTCACAAACGTAATCCAAGAAGGCCAAGCAGGACAACAACAGGTAATAACACGCATAACCCGCGAAAGCGGCATAGAACGCTCCCGCGAAACCCTCGACGCAGAAGTCCTCGTACCACCCATAACCCACAGGGTAGAAGTCGGCACAGGAGCTGCTAATGTTGAGATTCGTTAGAAGATTAAGACCTTTGGGCGCAGCCCCAATACCCCGCAACCTTTTGAAAAAGGTTGACCAAAACTTTGATATTTAGGAGGTAATTTAATGTCTGCTAAGATTTTGGTTGTTGATGATGAGAAGACTATTGTTGATATTGTGGCTTATAATTTGCGGAAAGAAGGTTATGAGATTATTGAGGCGCATGACGGGAAGACGGGGCTGGAGCTTGCCCTTTCTGAGAATCCTGACCTTGTGATTTTGGATATTATGATGCCCGGGTTGGATGGGTATGAGGTTTGTACGCGGTTGCGTAAGGTTAGCCAAGTGCCTGTTATTATGCTTACTGCTAAGGCGGAGGAATCGGATAAGGTGCTTAGCTTTGAGCTTGGGGCGGATGATTATATTACCAAGCCCTTTGGTGTGCGCGAGATGATGGCGCGGGTGATGGCTAACTTGCGACGTGGGGGGATGACGTCGTCCGGTTCCGGTGGGGCTAACAAGATGGTTTTTGGCGAGCTTAGCATTGATTTGGATATGTATGAAATTAAGCGCGGCAAAGAGAATATTGATTTGACGCGGCGCGAGTTTGAGCTTGTTAAGTTTCTTGCTACGCAGAATAATCAGGTGTTTACACGTGAGGCTTTGCTGGAGAAGGTGTGGGGGTACGAGTATTTTGGTGATGTGCGTACCGTGGATGTTACAATTCGCAGGCTGCGTACCAAGCTGGAGGAAGTGCCTGATAATCCTACCTATATCTTGACTAAGCGTGGGGTTGGGTATCATTTTACTCAGGCGTTCGGAGACGGTCTTGCGTAGCATAAAAACAAAATTAATTGCCATTTATGCCGCTGTGGTGCTTGTTGTTATGACCATAAGCGGCACATTTATATTGGTTACTGTGCGAAATATCGAGATTGACCGTACGTATTCTGCATTGCGTAGCCATGCGATTATGATAAACGACCATATTGTACAGCAGTATAGGAGCGTTGATTTTATGCGACCTTCTGCATGGGCGGCTTTGGAAATAAGCGCGTATGAAATCGAAGGGGCGATTCTTACAGAAATCGGGATGCCGCTTGCACCGGAGACGGTTTTTGAGAGTGGGATTCGGTTTAATGATGATTCGCTTGCGCAGGCGTTAACGGGGTCGGAGGCTTTTACCGTCGGTAGCCTTGGCGCAGATTTGCAGGGGGTGGAACATCATCAGTGGTTTACCTTCGCAATGCCTGTTTCTAACAGCGACGGCGATTTTATCATTTATACTCGCCTAAATATGCGTGCTATGAATGATATTCTTAGCAGTCTTACGTTTACGCTGGTGATTATGGTGCTTGTTGCGCTGGTAGTTACGCTTGTGTTTTGGTTTTTTCTTGCGGATACGCTCACACGGCCGATTATCGCGCTTACACGACATGCGCGGGCGATTGCAACCGGCGATTTTTCACGCCAAATTAAAATCGCGGGTACGGACGAAATCGGACAGCTTGCACAGGATTTTAACCATATGTCTCGGGAACTGCGCGCTACTTTGAGCCGAATGGCGAGTGAAAATAATAAGCTGGAGGCCTTCTTGCAAAATACATCGCATGGGGTTTTGGTTTACGATACCGCAGGTAAAATGCTGCACGCAAACAATGCCTCCAGTGAGCTTTTGGACGGCATGAATCTAAATAGCTCCGAGGCGCACCTTGCGTTTAAATTTTTTGGGTTTGAGCCGGAGGATGTGTACCAACTGCGCCCCGGTGAGGTGCGGGAATCCGTACACGAGGAGCCTGACTACTACCTGTACGCTTGTATAACCACATATACCGGCGAACGGGGCGATGTGGACGGATATGTAATAATTCTGCAAGACGTAACTCGCCAACAAAAGCTGGACAATATGCGTAAGGAATTTGTAGCAAACGTATCCCACGAGCTTCGTACGCCGCTCACAAATATTAAAACCTACGCCGAGACCCTTCTCGACGGCGCGATGGAAGATACCGAAACAGCCAAACGATTTCTTAAAGTAATAGAAGACGAATCCCAGCGCATGACACTTCTTGTATCTGACCTGCTGGAGCTTTCGCGAATAGACTCAAAACATGTAGCTCTGGAAATGGACGTTGTGGACCTTGTAGCCATTATGCGCCTTGCCATACGCCAAGCACAAATCCCTGCGGAGCAAAAAAACCAGACCCTAATCTTCCGCCCAACCAAAACAGCCTGCTTTATAGAGGCCAACGCCGCCCGCATAAACCAGGTTGTATCAAATATTCTTTCCAACTCCATAAAATACAGCCCAAACACCACCCAAATTAAAATCACAATGGAAACAACCGAAAAATACTACCGCGTGTTTATAAAAGACCAAGGTATGGGAATCCCTGCCGACAGCCTAAACCGCATATTCGAACGCTTTTATCGCGTGGATAAAGCCCGCGCCCGTGCCCTCGGCGGAACGGGGTTGGGACTTGCCATTGTAAAGGAAATCATGGAGGAGCATGGCGGACGGGTCTACGCCTCCAGCCAGCCGGGGCAAGGGACTACCATGGTGCTACGGTTTAATCGTCTGCCCGATGAAGAATTTTAAAGCGTTACTTTTCCGCTTTGTACAAAAACATCTATATAAGAAAAGTAACATTAAATAATCTCGCCGTGGCGGTGGGGTTTACATTATCTTCGACTTTGTAATACTTGCAATTCTTTCGTCTGTAAGAACTATCCCCGAGTACCGCAATAAGGGCATAGGCGGCACACTGATGAATCATGTAATAACATTTTGCAAAGAAAAAATAAAATCATGGAAATTGAATTTTTTTCAGGGTAGTATTAGGCGAGGTTGATGATTATGATAGAAAAAGGCTTAATTTCATTGGGTGTCAAAGCAGGGATGATGGTAGAGGTGCATTGTTCTCTTGGTAGTTTTGGTTATGTTGACGGCGGTGCTATAACGGTGATTAACGCATTAAAAAGCGTTATCGGGACGGATGGTGCTATCCTTATGCCGTCATTTAAGCTCTCGCCTAATTTGCCCATTAATGAAAGCGATAAAAAATTAGGTTTGACATTAAAAATAAAAATTCTACATGATGACAATGAAAAATCTGCAATGGGGATTTTAGCCGATACATTCCGAAAAATGCCCGATGTTATTACAGGCAAAGGGACTTTTTGCGTTTCTGCGTGGGGGCGAGAAGCCGAAAAACATGCGTCAATGGGTTTTCAACACTTGATTGATAGCGGTGGTTACGCGCTCTTAATGGGTGTTGACATTTACAGAATGTCAAGTATGCACTACGTTGAAAAAGATATGCCCGAAGAAATAAAAAACAAATTTAAGCCCTCAAAAGAAGCAAGGGCAATTTATCCCGAATCAGATTGGTTTATTGAGGCTTGGGAGCCTACAGCTAAACCGTGGTATGTTATTCAAGATAGAGCATATGAAAAAGGATATATTAGAGACACGATAATCGGTAACGCTAAATGTATGTTAGTTGACGTAAAAAATACTGTTGAACTTTACAGACAAGCACTACAGGACGAGCCGTTTAAATTATACGGATTAATGTAGTTATCCGGTTTATCCAAAACACCTATACCGGAAAAGTAACTTTATATTTTGCAAGTAAAGGGGTGAACTAATGCAGAAAATTATTTTGCAATTTTTCGTGGTAATTGTTTTATTATCTCTTGTATCATGTAGCGAGGGAAGCGGAATGGAGTATTTCGATAATGTAGAATCAGAGATGAACATTGCTGAAATCGAAGTATCTGAAGAAAATTTAGCGGAAGAGCCGCTCTTGACTGAAAAACCTGAAACGATTGAACCTTCCGAAGTAATTTGCGATTGTGAACTTTGCCAAAACGCTCGCGAACGAATAGGAGTAACCCCTGCAAATGTGCGAATCCGTTTTGTTGCTAACGCATATAGTCAGCCCGAATGGGACACGATAAACGAATTTGTTGACATCAGCCAAATTCCGGAGTATCACATCTTCGTCGAGCAGGGCAATCCTTTCAATAAAACGCTTTTTACAACGGACAGTGCCGTGACGGATTTTCAATTTCTTTCCATCGGTTATTGTTTTTGGCATTATGAGCCGTGTTGTTTTGACGCGATTTATGTTGACGATATCCTTTTTTCGCTCGACATGTTATCTCCGGAAAAACCGCTTCTTGTTGAGTGGACATACATGGGGTGTTTTACAAGTAGCAGAGGAGTATCATTTGTGTATGATGGCGTAAGACATTATTTTGAAATTGCACACAGCAATTACAACAGTCATTTATTTTTGGCAGAAAGAAATAAGCTAGATAAAGCGGATTAAATGAGAAACGGTCTCGGCAGAGCAAAAAATCGCGAACGCCTCACCGCGTTTTTTGCGATAGGCGAGACCGATTTCGAATTAATC
>WQRQ01000086.1 GCA_009786685.1 Defluviitaleaceae bacterium | reverse complement strand
GCGACCCAGGTGCAGGGCACGTTTACGGGCTTTGGTGAGCGTTGCGGAAATGCTAATCTTTCCGCGATTATTCCCGGGTTGCAGCTTAAAAAGGGCTATGATTGTATCTTGCCCGAGGCGATGACATCCCTCACGGAAGTCGCACGCGGGATTTCGGAAATCGCAAATATTTCGTTAAATAAGCGCGCTGCATACGTGGGGCAGACGGCATTTGCGCATAAGGGCGGAATGCACATAGACGCGGTTGAAAAAAATCCGCAGAGCTTCGAGCATATTAACCCGGAAAAAGTGGGCAACGCCCGCCGAAACCTGATGAGTGAGGTGTCCGGCCGCAGCACCCTTCTAAAAAAGGTGCAGCAGGTCTACCCCGAGCTAACCCGCGACGGCGCGGAAATGGGTAAAATCATGGAAAAGCTAAAAGACCAAGAACATAAGGGATATCAATTCGAAGGCGCGGAAAGCTCCTTCGCGCTTAAAATCCGTAAGGCGTTGGGTGATATCTGCCCGCTTTTCGAGTTGGTTTACTTCAAAATAATCAGCGAGGATATGGCGTCGGTTTCGCAGAGCATTAACGCCACCGCTGTAATCAAAATTTCTGTAGAGGACGAAACCTTAATCAAAAACGGCAAAGCCGTGGAAGTCATCGCCGCAGAAGAAGGCAACGGCCCCGTAAACGCACTCGACAAAGCCCTTCGCAAAGCCTTGGAAAACTTCTACCGCGACCAAATCCAAAACATAAGGCTAACCGACTACAAGGTACGTGTACTCGACAGCAACAACGCCACAGAATCAAGCGTTCGCGTACTGATAGAATCCACCGACGGTGTGCATAAGTGGAGCACCGTAGGTGTTTCGCCAAACGTAGTGGAGGCAAGCTGGGAAGCCCTCATGGACAGCATAAAGTTTAAGCTAATCATGGATAGGGATGAAAGATACTCGGTGTTTGCGTACTAAGGAACTGCGATTGCAGGATACACGGATGACAAAACCGCGGAGGAATGATATGGAAATAAGAGCCATAACGCTATCAGACAGCCGGGCTTTTTTAGACTTGTTGCTAAGATTAGACAATGAGACAAAATTTATGATGTTTGAGCCGGGCGAAAGAGATTCATCGGAGAAACTCATAGAAAACCACCTCTCAAACCTTAGCGAGTCAATAGGTGCTTTTATCGGTGCATTTGAACATGAAGTTTGCGTGGGATTTATCAGTATATCGCGTGGATGTACTAATAGGGCAAAGCACTCTGCATATGTAGTTATGGGTGTGGCATCTTCGTTTACAGGAAAAGGAATAGGAAAATTGCTTTTTGCCGAGGGCGAAGCGTGGGCAAAAAAACATAACATAACCCGACTTGAGCTAACTGTTATGACCCACAATATAAATGCCTTAAAGCTGTATGAAAAAATGGGATTTGAAAACGAAGGATTAAAGAAAAATTCGTTGCTTGTTGATGGAAACTATGTTGACGAATATTATATGGGGAAGATTTTTGAAGGAGGCATCGCAAAATGAAGCATTTCAAAACCGTTTTTGAATACAAGGTATACGAAGAGCTATCAATCAACGCGCACCCTGCATTGCAAACACAGATTTATGACGGGTGGATATTACGTTATGCAAACGGCTATACAAAAAGAGCAAATTCCATCAGCCCACTGTATCCGTCAAGTATTGACATAAACACAAAAATATCCGACTGCGAAAAGCGTTATTCTTCGCGGGGGCTGCCCACTATTTTCAAGCTAACCGACGCGGCAGACCCTGCCATAGACAAAGCACTTAACGAGCGGGGTTATAGCCTAATCGAGCCGACATATGTAATGGAAATGGATTTGCGAGGGAAAAGCTTCGCGACACACGATTGCATTTTATTGCCCCACGCCGATGAAGCATGGCTGGACGCATATTGCACATTCAGCAAATACGACATCTCAAAAAAAGAAACGGCAATGCAAATTCTTTCAAATGTAACAAACACCATGCTTTGCGGAAGAATAACCGAAAACGGGGAAACAATATCCTGCGGCTCTGCGGTAATAGAACAAGGATACATGGGACTTTTAAATGTAGTCGTCGAAGAATCCCGGCGGAGAAAAGGATTTGGTACAAAAATCTGTGAATCCCTGTTGGCAGAAGCAAAAAGGCTCGGAGCGCACACCGCTTATTTACAGGTGGTGCAAGAGAATGAAAAAGCTGTGGAGCTATACAAAAAAATCGGATACAAGGCGGTTTATTCATATTGGTATCGGGTGAAAAATGCATGATAAAAATAAATATCAGATTAGAAGATAAAAGCGACCACCGCGCAGTCGAAGACCTAACCCGTGCCGCCTTCAGCACGCCCGACAGGATAGCCCGCTCTAAGATAGGTTGTCCGCTGGAGCATTACATGGTTAATATTTTGCGTAAAAGAGACGGTATTATGGACTTAAATTTTGTCGCAGAAGCGGACGGCAAAATTGTCGGACACATCATTTACAGCAACGCCCATATATTACAGCCGGATGGCACAAAGATTGACGTTCTTAATTTTGGCCCGCTTAGCGTTTGCCCAAAAATGCAAAAACAAGGTATCGGCAGCGCATTGATGAAACACTCTATCGAGGAGGCAAAAAAACTGGGCTACGGAGCAATTTTATTTTTCGGACACCCGGAATATTATCCTCGTTTCGGATTTGTTAACGCAAGGGAATTTGACATAACTACTTGTGACGGCGATAATTTCCCTGCATTTATGGCGATGGAACTTAAAAAAGATTTTCTAAAAAACGTATCGGGTAAATTTATCGAAGCGGATATTTATAATGATGACTTAAACAGAGAGCAGGCAAAAGATTTTGATGAGATTTGGCGTCGAGCAAAAAATCCCGATGGCACAAGCGGTACAAAAAATTAAATTTTCCGAGTTTGAATCCGAGCGGCTTATTTTTCGTAAATTTTGCGAGGATGATTTTTCTGTTTTATATAGCTGGCGCAAGGACACCGAAAACATGGGCTACAGGCGAGACGGCGTAAAAACCGAGGAAGAAACACGACAACATCTGGAATGGATAATCGCAGAAGCAAGCGCAGACGAATGCGAAAGCTTATGGTTTGCGGTTGCTCGCAAGGACGATAATAAGTTAATCGGTGAAGGAATCCTCTTGCACATGCCGGAAAATCCCGAAATGGGCTGGCTGGTCGGCAAAGACCATTGGCAACAAGGGTACGGCACAGAAATCGGACATGCGTTACTAAAATTTTGCTTCCAAACGCTAAACCTACGCCGGATAATAGCCGCCTGCCATGTAGATAACCACGCCTCGTACAAGCTGATGGAAAAAATCGGCATGAGACGCGAGGCACATTTTATACAGGAAAAACTCTACGGCGATGTCTGGTGCGACAGATACCAATATGCGATTTTACGCGATGAATGGTTAATCATTCAGCAAAAGCAAAATTCGTTAATGCCCTGGCATCCTTCACGCTAATTGCCCTATACAGTGTATCAATCCAGCCATTTTGGACAAAGCGGTTTAGTATTTTGCTCACTGTTACCCTTGACGCCCCGACGGTGTTTGATATTTCATCGTGAGTGCATGTTATTACATTATTTTCGGGGGTTAGGTTGTCAATGATAAATATGGCAATGCGCTTGTCTGCTTGCAGAAAGGATATATTTTCAATTTGGTTGGAAAACAGGCGTATGGTTTTTGAAAGGTATTCCAGCATTTCTATGGCAAACTGCGGGTGAGTGCTTATAATTTCTGTCATCATATACTTGTCGATTTGGATGATTTCGGATTTTTTTAAAGCCCGTGCGCAAGACGCCCTTGGCAGCTTGTCAAAAAAAGCCGACTTGCCGAAAAGGCTTCCGCCGGAAAATGTAGTCAGTATTTTTTCGGAGCCGCTTGGGGAGCTTACGTATATTTGAACTTTTCCGTTTACCAAAAAATATATGAAATTACTCTCGTCGCCTTGGGTGTAGATAATTTTATTTTTTTCAAAAATCTTTGGCGCGGATAAATTGTCAAAAATTTCTCTGTTTTTTAGGCGGAAAACATTTGCTTCTGTTGTCATTTTTTTCACGTCCTTTTTCTGGATTGTAGTATAGTTTACATTCTTTCACAACGATTATCGCTATTATTAATAAAAATCTGTGCGGTGGGTGGAGCTTGCCATGGATAACAAAAATACTTTTTGGGTCAACACAAGAGCAATCATTGAGAGAACAAACGATGGAAACAAGGAAATACTCATACAATGGAGAAATAAAAAGGGGCAAGAATGCTGGGAATTTCCCGGTGGATGTATTAATATGTTTGAATCTTTTTATGATGCATTAAAGCGAGAAGTAAAAGAAGAAACAGGGCTGATTGTTACCACAATAAAAGATGAGGATCGTTATCTTAAAATAGACGGTGTCGAATGTATGAAGCCCTTTCATATTTACCAGTGGTTGGAAGACCCCGGTTTCGGAAATCCGTTAGGATTTCATTTCATATGCCAAGCGGAGGGAGATTTACTAACCGAAGGTGACGAGACAAAAAACATCCAATGGGTAGGTCTTGCAGAATTACAACAAATGCTCAAAAGCGAGAAATTTGCCCGTTCGGATAAATTAGCAGCAATACAATATTTAAAAGAAAATTTATAATAGAAAAATAAAGGGGTGCTACCATGGGAATGACCATGACACAAAAAATTTTAGCCGCACACGCGGGGCTTGAGAGTGTGACGGCGGGACAGTTAATCGAGGCTCGGTTGGATTTGGTTTTGGGCAACGACGTTACGACGCCTGTTGCTATTAAGGAGTTTGCAAAAATTGGCGTGGACAAGGTTTTTGACAAATCAAAAATTGCGATTGTCCCCGACCATTTTACGCCTAACAAGGATATTCTTTCGGCGGAGCATTGTAAGCAGGTGCGCGAGTTTGCGCATAAATACGAGGTAGAAAATTACTTCGAAGTGGGCGAGATGGGGATTGAGCATTGTTTGATTCCCGAAAAGGGCTTGGCTGTACCCGGTGACGCGATTATCGGTGCGGATAGTCACACCTGTACTTATGGTGCGCTTGGCGCGTTTTCTACGGGCGTGGGCAGTACAGACATGGCCTGCGCAATGGCGGCGGGAGAGACGTGGTTTAAAGTACCGCCCGCGCTTAAATTTGAGCTTGTCGGCAAACCCGCAAAATGGGTTAGCGGCAAGGATATTATCCTGCACATTATCGGCATGATTGGCGTGGACGGTGCGTTGTACAAATCAATGGAATACTGCGGTGACGGCCTGCAACATCTTTCCATGGACGACCGTTTTTGTATCGCAAACATGGCAATAGAAGCCGGTGCGAAAAACGGAATCTTCCCAGTGGACGAAAAAACCCGCGCATATGTAAAAGAACACGCAACCCGCGCAGGCACAGAATACACCGCCGACCCCGACGCAGAATACGAAGCAACCTACACAATAGACTTATCAAAACTACGCCCGACGGTAGCCTTCCCGCATCTTCCCGAAAATACAAAAACCATCGACGACGTCGGCAGCATAAAACTCGACCAAGTAGTAATAGGAAGCTGCACAAACGGACGCATAGAAGACATGCGCATGGCAGCAGGCATTTTACGCGGGAAAAAGGTGGCCAAGGGCTTACGTGTATTAATTTTCCCCGGCACACAAAATATTTCCCTACAAATGATAGACGAAGGGCTTATGCAGGATTTTATAAAAGCAGGCGCGGTTGTAAGCCCTGCTACGTGCGGTCCTTGCCTCGGCGGGCATATGGGAATTTTAGCTAAGGGCGAGCGTGCGCTTGCTACCACTAACCGTAACTTTGTAGGACGCATGGGCAGCCCCGAATCCGAGGTTTATTTATCCAGCCCCGCAGTAGCGGCGGCTTCGGCCTTGACAGGGTTTATCACCGACCCGGAGAAAATTTAACCGTGTTTCCTGAGCTAACTATTGACATTTTACAAAAGGTGATTTCCGATAACCTTTGGGTATGCCCTGCAATCGAGCGGGTTGGGATAGTTGGCAGTTATGCCCGAGGGCAGCAAAACAAGGGCAGCGACGTGGATTTGGTTATAGACGCAGATGATTCAAAGTTTAGGGAAATACTGTCGGCTTTTGGAATGCGTGTTTCTGATATTTTAGATTATCGATTTAACAAGCATTTGGAGATTGTGCGTTACAGCCTTGTTACAAAACGCGCCAAAGAAAAGCCGGAATCGGATTGCAACTGGTATTACCAAGAAGGTTACCGGCAAATGCTGGAAGAGGTGAAATGGATATATGAAAGACCGAGTGATTTTGGGGAAAATAAAAAGCTATCTGGCGCGTGTACAGAGGTACTATGATTTAATAAAGGATTTGGACGAAGAAGAAATCGTAAAGCTCGACCAATCCCTTGCCCTCACGCAATGCATTACAAACATGCATAGCCTGGCGCAACATGTAGCAAATGACGAAATCGCTAAAAATTTATATCTGTTCAGTAGCAGAGGGGTCGCGTCATGCAGAAATATTTCTGCCCACGATTACGATGCATTGGACTGGGAACGAGTAAAAGATTTGTGCAGAAAACTGCTAAACGAAAAAACGAGCAAGGCACTCGATGACAGCCTAAAAATAGCGGAGAGTGATGAAAAAAATGACCATCCGTGACATGGAAGTAATCGACATGGAAGCCCTATCCGAGCTATATTCGATTTACTGGGGCGAGAAATCCAATGTTGCAAAAATGCGCGATAAGTTTTCGCGGTTTTGTCAAAACCCTGCATATATTTTCCTTTGCGCTTGCGAAGGGGATAGGCTTGTCGGCTCTGTTTGCGGCACAGTGTGCGAGGATTTGTATGGCGACTGTCATCCCTTTGTAGTGGCGGAAAATATGGCCGTGGACAAAAACTTTCAAAGGAAGGGAATCGGCAAGGCTTTGTTTTCGGAGCTTACGGAAAGAGCCAAGGCTCTGGGTTGTTCGCAGATTTTGCTTGTTACGGAAAGCGAACGCGAGGACGCTTGCAAATTTTATGAATCGCTGGGTTTTCACCCAACGGCAAAAAAAGGATTTAAGAAAAAAATTTAACATTGGGAGGAAATATATGAAAGCAAAAGGTTCTGTTTTTAAGTACGGCGACAACGTGGACACGGATGTAATTATCCCCGCGAGGTATCTTAATGATTCCAACCCTGCGGCGTTGGCTTCGCATTGTATGGAGGATATCGACGCTACCTTTCCGCAGCGGGTTAAGCAGGGGGATATCATGGTGGCTAATAAAAATTTCGGGTGTGGGTCTTCGCGGGAGCACGCGCCTATTGCTATTAAGGCGTCGGGGATTTCTTGCGTGATTGCAGAGACTTTTGCGCGGATTTTCTATCGTAATGCGATTAACATCGGGTTGCCGATTTTGGAATGCCCACAAGCCGCGAAGGCGATTAGCGAAGGCGACGAGGTAGAAATTGATTTTACAACGGGCAAAATTACAAATTTAAAATCTAATGAAACATACCAAGCCGAGCCTTTCCCTGCGTTTATGCAAGATTTAATGGCAGTGGGCGGGCTGGTAGAGCGCACTAGGAAAAAGTTAGGCGTGGCATGACATCCCTCGATAATCTGACAGCCGAACAAAAGCGACAAGAGCTACAGGCATTTTACGCCAAGCAGCAAAAGACGCTTGGGCGGGGCAAAGCAATCATCGTTGCGATTGCAGCATTTGCGATACTCGGCTCGATTTACGATGCTATCGTTTTGGGCTTTAGCGGGTTGGTGCTTGTCGGTATGGTTATAAATATTTGCTGTGCAATTGCTTTACTAAACGGATTTTCGTGGGTACGGTATTTTTACATTGCTGTGTTTGTCTTTGGGGCGTTTGCGGCGTTTTTTGCGATTAGCGAAATCGAAATGCAACGCCGCGCAGAGCATAATGTACCGACAATACTTTACTCGTGGGACGCCGAGACAGGGACTGCTACTCCTAACCATTTTACGCCGCTACTTACGCCGCATTATGAGCCACCGCCACCGCCTTCGTATTTTATTGCTACTTACGTGAGGTTGGCAATTTTGACAGTAGTTTATACCGTTTGTGCGATTGTGCTTAAATTCAGTAAAAGCGTCAAGGAGTATTTATACGCCGCGAGACATTAGAATATGGAGGCAAAAAAAATGGCTAATTTTAAAATTGCAACAATCCCCGGAGACGGGATAGGCCCGGAAATCGTGGCCGAAACTATAAAGGTGCTGGAAAAAATCGGTGAGCTTTTTGGGCATACGTTTACGTTTACGGAGGTGCTTGCGGGCGGGATTGCCATTGATAAAACGGGCGAGCCGCTTCCTTCCGAAACTGTGGAGGTGTGCAAAAACAGCGACGCGGTGCTTTTGGGTGCTGTGGGCGGCTGGAAGTGGGATGTTTTGCCTGGGGATAAACGTCCGGAGCGTGCGCTGCTTGGGTTGCGTTCTGCCCTTGGGCTTTATGCAAATTTGCGCCCTGCGGTTTTGCATGACGCACTGAAGGAAGCCTGCCCGCTTCGTCCCGACATTGCGGCGGGCGGAATCAACATTATGATTGTGCGCGAGCTAACGGGCGGGATGTATTTTGGCGACCGCGGGCGCAAGGATACCGACCTTGGGCTTGCCGCGTGGGATACGGAGATGTATGCCACGGAAGAAGTACGCCGTATAGCGATTACGGCATTCGAGATGGCACGCAAACGCGGCAAAAAGCTTACCAATGTTGACAAGGCCAATGTGCTGGAATCTTCGCGGCTGTGGCGTGAGGTTATCCTTGAGGTTGCAAAGGATTATCCCGATATCGCACTCGACCATTTATATATCGATAACGCCGCAATGCAGATTATCCGCGACCCCGGCTCTTATGATGTTATGGTTACTACAAATATGTTTGGGGATATACTTTCCGATGAGGCCAGCCAAATTACGGGGTCTATCGGAATGTTACCTTCCGCGAGTTTAAATAAGGACAATTTTGGTATGTATGAGCCGATTCACGGCTCTGCGCCCGATATTGCGGGACAGGACAAGGCTAATCCGATTGCTACGATTTTATCGGCGGCGATGATGTTGCAGTATACATTTGGGCTAAACGCCGAGGCTAAGGCAATCGAAAACGCCGTTACCGCGGTGCTAAACAGCGGCGTTCGTACAGGCGATATCATGTCCGACGGCAAACGTCTTGTCGGCACAAAGGAAATGGGAAAACTTGTGCTGGAGGCTGTAAAAAAATGAATCATAAAAAATACCGTGCGGGGGCGGTTTTGGATTTCCCGCAGCGTACATGGCCCGGCAAGAGGCTAACCTCCGCGCCGGCGTGGTGCAGTGTGGATTTGCGCGACGGCAACCAGTCTCTTGTCACGCCAATGACCTTGGAGCAGAAGCTGGAGTTTTTTGCGTTTCTTGTTAAGGTTGGGTTTAAGGAAATCGAGGTCGGCTTTCCTTTTGCTTCGGAGAGTGAGTTTTTGTTTGTGCGTACGCTTATTGAGCAAAAGCTTATCCCCGATGATGTTACGATTCAGGTGCTTACGCAGTCGCGGGAGGCGGTTATTCGGCGGACATTTGATTCGCTGAAGGGGGTTAAAAAGGCTACGGTGCATTTGTATAATGCTACGTCGCCGCTTTTTCGTGAGACGGTTTTTGGCAATACTAAGGAGGAGACCATCAAGCTTGCAGTTTTTGGCGCGGAAATGTTTAATACGCTCGCGGATGAATTTGAGGCAGAGGGCGGCGGAGAAGAATTTGCATTCGAATACTCGCCGGAATGCTTCTCGCAAACCGAGCCGGAGTTTGCAATCGAAATCTGCAACGCAGTAATTTCCGAATGGGAAGGCCGAAAAACCATCATTAACCTACCCTTTACGGTGGAATCCCTCACGCCAAACGCCCATGCAGACCTTATCGAGTACGTGTGCGGAAAGCTAAAAAACCGCGATAAAATAACGGTGAGCCTACACGCACATAACGACCGCGGCACGGGTGTCGCTGCCACCGAGCTATGCCTGCTCGCGGGCGCAGACCGTGTCGAGGGTACGCTCTTCGGTAATGGCGAGCGCACTGGCAATGCCGACCTCATCACCCTCGCCATGAATTTATATTCGCAGGGCGTAGACCCGGGGCTGGATTTTTCCGATATCGGAGAGGCGATTGCGATTTACGAAAAAATGACGCGACTGCCCGTTAATCCGCGACATCCTTATGCGGGCGAGCTTGTGTTTACGGCGTTTTCCGGCTCGCACCAAGACGCGATTCGTAAGGGAATGGCCGCCAAGCCCACCGATTTTTGGGAAATCCCGTATCTTCCGATAGACCCTGCCGATGTTGGGCGCGGGTATGAGCCGATTATCCGTGTTAACAGCCAGTCGGGCAGCAGTAGTGCGGCTTATATTTTGGAGACGGTATTCGGCGTCGCTTTACCTAAGCCGTTGCAGCGCGATTTTGGGCCTGTTGTTACCGCTTTTTCCGACACAAACGCAGCGGAGATTTCTTCCAAAGAAATTTACGAGCTTTTTTCTAAAACTTATGTTAATCTGGAGGCTCCGTATAAATTTATTTCTAAACAGGACTTTATACAGGATTTCGAGGCCTGCTCGGTGGCTTGCACAATGCAGCATAATGGCCGCGAGACAGAAATTCGCGGGCGCGGGCATGGCGTAATCGAGGCTTTTTGCCAAGCGATTGCTGGTGCTTACGGGTTTTCTTTCGAGATTACCCACTACAGCCAGCACTCCCTCGACGTGGGCGAAGGCGCGAAGGCACGCGCTATTACCTATGTAGGGATTTCGATTAACGGCAAGGTGTTTTTTGGTGCGGGGATTAGCCGCAGCACTACTAACTCGGCGTTAAAGGCCGTAGTTAGCGCGATAAATAATATAAAATAAATTAGCACATGCTAAACGGCCGAAGGCCAGAAAAGGAACTGGTTTCATGAAGGAAATTTTACAGATTATCCGTGAGGGTAATGATTTTGTCGTCGCCGGGCATGTAGGACCCGACGGCGACAGCATTGGCTCATGTTTTGCACTTGCGCTTGCGCTACATAAAATGGAAAAAAACGTGCAGGTTTTGCTGGAGCCTTATGCGCGCAAATTTGAAATTATCCCGGGCAAGCAGTTTCTGTTTTCGGGAGAAAAGGACGATTTGCAGCCGCAAATTTTTGTCGCGCTGGACTGCGCAGACCCTACACGGCTGGGCGAGCCTAACAAGGCAATTTTCGACCGCGCAAAAACAACCATTTGCATAGACCATCACGACACAAACCCGGGCTTTGCGGATTACAATTATATCGAGCCGACCGCTTCTTCTGCCAGCGAAATGGTGTTTAAGGTGATTGAGCAGCTTACAACGCCTACGTCGGAGATTTCGGCGGCGATTTACGCGGGGATTGTCAGCGACACGGGCGGCTTTAGATATAACGCCACGGCTAAGTCTACTATGGAGACCTCGGCGCGGCTTATGGAGCAGATTTCTTTTACGGATATTTACAATGAGCTAATGCACATGCACCGTTTTTCGGCGGGCAAGGCACTTGGGATTGCGCTTGCAAACAGCGGCCGCACGCAGGACAAAAAAGTCGTCTACGCGCACATCACAAAGGAAATGCTAAAGGAAGCAAAAGCAAACAACGCCGACCTTGACGGCATAGTGGAATACCTAATGGGAACACGCGACGCAAAAGCCGCAGTTTTTGTATACGAAAAATCCGGCGAAGAAATGGTAAAAATAAGTATGCGCTCCCAAGGCCCAAACGTAGGCGCGGTTGCAAAGGCACTGGGCGGCGGCGGCCATATACTGGCGGCGGGTGCGACGGTAAACGGCACAATCCCGGAAATCACAAAACGCGTGGTAAAAATGATAAAAAGGGAAATAAAAATATATGAAAAACAGCAGCAGTAATTTGCTGGGCGTCATAAACATCCACAAAGAAAAAGGCTATACATCCCACGACGTAGTAGCAATCGTACGCAAAATAACCCGCGCAAAAACAGGGCACACAGGCACACTCGACCCCGACGCAACAGGCGTACTTCCCATATGTATTGGCCGCGCAACAAAGCTCGCGGACTATTTTGCGGCGGAAGAAAAAACCTACATCGCAGAGCTAATCACAGGAATCACCACAACAACAGGCGACATTTCCGGAGAAATAATTTCGCAAAAGGACCCAATAAACGACCTCGAAAAAATACGCACGATAGCCGAAGGCTTTCTCTACAAAAATCGCGGCGACTACCTGCAAATTCCGCCGATGTACTCTGCAATAAAAATTGGCGGCAAAAAATTATACGAACTTGCCCGCAAAGGCGAAGTAATAGAACTCCCGCCCCGCCCCGTAAAAATTTTTGACATACAAATCACAAAATCCGACGACAAAATATTAATAGAAACAACCTGCTCCAAAGGAACCTACATCCGCAGCCTATGCGCAGACATAGGCGAAGCCCTCGGCTGCGGCGCAACAATGGGCAACCTAACCCGTACCCAAAGCGGCGCATTTCACATAAAAGACGCCATAAAACTCGACGAGCTAAAAACTACAGACATAAACAACATACTCCTACCCGTGGACAAACTCCTACCCCACCCCGCCGTCACCGTCCCTCCGGAAATTTTACCCCGCGCGCTAAACGGCAAC
>WQRQ01000085.1 GCA_009786685.1 Defluviitaleaceae bacterium | reverse complement strand
GGTTTTCGACTTTCCCGCATTTTGGGCATTTGCGGTTTTCGTCTATCTTTGGCTTTTTCATAGGCTTATTATATCATTGAGTGCGCTATAGCGACACTCCCTCCCCGTTGTATTTTCTCCAAAAATTTGGTAAAGTCTCCTTATGGACAAAAATGGTAGCCAAGAAAAAACATCATACGAAACAAACCCCGTAGAAGGCCCCGAAGACGCGATATGCGCGTTTGTGGAGGCCTATGATGTGTTACAGGCGTCTGCGCCGCCGTTTGCGGCGGAGTTAAAGACGGCTATGTATCGCCCGGTTACGCCGCATGATTACGATTCTCCGCCGGTGAGCATATACGAGATTGGTGTGGTTTACGTACCCGACGGCACTGCGGGCAAATATGGAATAAACTCGCCAAAGCTAAAAGCGGCGTTGCGGCAGCGCAAAAGCGACGTCCGCGCACTTTTTGTGCAGGAGGACGGGATTCTTCCGCACCTTTGTGACGTTTTGACGGAGTTTTTGGAAGAGCCTTATGAGGACGAATATATCCACTCAGTAACGCTGCGCTTTCTAAACGAATGCCGCAGGCTTATTGCCATGTGGGAGTAAAGGAGCTTTCTATATGAGTTTAGCAGTAATTTTTGACATGGACGGCGTGCTGATAGACAGCCAGCCACTGCATTATGAGATTGACATGCGTGTGCTAAAATCCTGCGGTTATCCGGCGGAGCTAAGCACGGTAGTGCCGTACACAGGAATAGGCAACCCCGACAGATGGCCAAAATACAAGGAAACTCTGGAGCTGACAGAAGAAGTCGAACGCCTGATAGAGCTATCCGAAGAAGCCATGCGCGACCTGTTCACAAATGCGGAGCTTGCGCCGATAGACGGGATTACGTTGTTGCTTAACGGCATAAAAGCGATGGGGATAAAATGCGGCGTGGCATCGTCGTCGTCTCACGAGCTTATCGAGCTTGTGTTGGGAAAAATAGGGCTGGCCAGCAGCTTCGATTTTATAGTGAGCGGCGAAGACGTAACCGAAGGCAAGCCCAATCCCGACATATACCTGCGCGCCGCAGAAAAAGCAGGCACAACGCCCAAGCTATGCATAGCAATAGAAGACGCCCCGGCAGGCGTAGAGGCCGCAAAAGCCGCAGGCATGGTATGTATCGGATACAACAACCCAAATACGCTGGGTCAAGATTTTAGCAAGGCAGACTTTACCGCCAATAAATTTGACGATTGTTTCCCGATAATAAAAACGCTGTTTTTCCGCTCCATGACAGGGAGTCTGGTATGATATCCACCCCACAAAACTGGCGCGACTACACCCTACTGGACGCAGGTAGCGGCGAAAAACTGGAGCAATGGGGCAAAGTAAAAGTAATCCGCCCCGACCCCCAAGCCTTTTGGCCGCGCAGCTACAAATGGGAAAAGCCCGACATGCACTACCACAGAAGCAAATCCGGCGGCGGCACATGGGAAATCCTAAACGACAACACCCCCAAGGCATGGAAAATAGCATACGAAGGTCTAAAATTCCACATCCGTCCCACAAGCTTCAAACACATGGGACTATTCCCCGAGCAAGCAGTAAACTGGACATGGCTGCAACAAAAATGTCAAAGTTTGATGGATGGGGGTTTTCCTTACCCCAAGGTTTTAAATCTCTTCGCATACACAGGAGGCGCGACACTGGCGTGTTTAAACGCAGGGGCAGATGTGACGCATATCGACGCCGCAAAGGGTATGAATAACTGGGCGCGGGATAATATTGTGCTGAGTGGTTTGAATGAAAAAAAACATCGCGTGATGACAGATGATGTTTTAAAGTTTGTGCGTCGCGAGGCAAGGCGGGGCAATATGTATGATGGGATAATAATGGACCCGCCTGTGTTTGGGCGCGGACCGGGCGGCGAAATGTGGAAGCTGGAGGACGGTCTCTATGAGTTGGTGGAGGCTTGTGTAAAGCTTCTTTCGGATACGCCGTTATTTTTTTTGATAAATGCGTATACTGCGGGATTTTCTCCCACAGTATACGGCAATATCTTAGATTTGGTTACCACAAGGGCAAAGCGCGGCGGTGCAGTTAGCGTCGGGGAGGTTGGCTTGAGTGCAAAGAGCGGCGTTTTGCTGCCTTGCGGTATGTACGCTAGATGGGAATTAAAGCAGGGACACTTAGCCACTCGTCGGTCATCTCCAGCAGGGTGAATGGGGTGACAGTGCCGTCGGCAAATGCTTTTGCCATGGTTACGGCCTCGTCGTGGCTTTCTGTAAACGCGGGGGTTTCTTCTTGGTCGAGGATTTTGCCTTCGGACGCTTTTTCCGCTCTAAGGCCGTAATACTCTTTAGTGCTTTCGCTTTTGTAGGCTGTTACGTAGTAGCTGAGTTCCCATCTTGTCCCGTCGTCGGTGGGTGGTGATTGTACTCTTGCCACCAGCTCTGTTTTGCCATGCATCCTAATCAACTCTTTTCCTTGTGGAAGTAGTATGACTTCTGTGCCTAAAAGTTGCAATTATAATACAATAACGAGCATGTTTTGTAAATGTCAAAATGTAGTGATAAAAAATCGTAATACGTCCGCGAGACCACAATTTTACCTGTTTTTATTAAAAACCAAACAAAAATTTTGTATGTTATCACAATTCAATTAACAAAGGAGCGAGAAAAATTGGACAATTACATCAAGAAGGCCTTGTCTCTGGGTGCAAAGACTGTCACGCCATTTAAAATCTCCGATATCGCTTTCGACCCCCGAGTTGTTATCAAATGTATTTTCGGCTGCGGCGATTTCGGCAAACAACACACCTGCCCTTACCAAAAATCTCCCCTCTCCATGCAAGAATACCAACAAATCTTTTCCCACTACTCACACGGCATTATAATCGGCTGCGACAACAAACCCGATTCCCAAAAAATCTCCTACCACATAGAACGCCAAGCATTCCTCGATGGCTATTACTTCGCATTTTCATTAAGCGACTGCGGCCTATGTAAAACTTGCGCAAAAGCAAAAAACGCAGACTGCCCGCACCCCGACAAAGCACGCCCCGCCTTCCACGCAATAGGCATTGACGTATTTAAAACAGTAAAAAACCTCGGCCTTCCGCTTAATGTTTTAGTGGAAAAAACCGAGGAACAAAACTGGTATTCTGCTGTGTTTATTGAGTGAATAACCGCATAAGCAGTGGCTCAAAACTAAACTCCTCGACAAGAGGGGTTATTTTTGACATTTTTGTCGGAGATTTTACATATGGTACGGTGCGGCGGGCGCGTATCAGCAGGTTTTTGGCTGTATGCTCCATGGAGGTTAATTCTATTATTTGGGCTTTGTAGCCTTGGGCTTCCAAGAGCTTGGCGCGGATGGCGTCGGTAGCTAGGGAGGCTATGCGTTCTTTTATTATGCCGTAGTCGGTTAGCAGGGTTAGGGTGCGGGGCTGCATTTGGTTGCGCAGCTCGTGCTGGCAGCAGGGGACGGCGCAGATTAGGTCGGATTGCCATTTTACGGCGTTGTACAGGGCGTGGTCGGTGGCTGTGTCGCAGGCGTGCAGGCTTATTACTATGTTAAAGGTGTCGGGTGCGCCCCATACGGGTAGGGGTGGGGTGTCCTGTGTGCCGATATCGCCTGTCTTAAATGAAAGCCCGGTGTATCCGTACTTTGTCGCCGCCGTTGCGCATTTTTGCACGACGTCGGTATTTAAGTCCAGCCCGCAGATATTTGCGTGGAGTTTTCGTATTTGCGAAAAGTAATGGTATACGACAAATGTTAAATACGATTTGCCGCAACCGAAGTCGATTACATTTACCATCGTGCCTTCTTTGATATCACCTGTTTCGTCGGCTAAAAGCTCTAAAAAGCGGTTTATCTGGTGGAATTTATCCCACATGGGCGCGACGACTTTTAGCTCGCGGGTGAATACGCCCATATCTACCAGCGCGGGGATATTATCGCCCTCGCGGATAATGTGGTTTTTGCGGCGGTTGAAGCCACCGCCGTCAAAAACCTGTACGCGTGGTTTGATTTCTACCTTTTTGCGCGAGGACAGTATCTTTCCTTTTTTGCTTACGCGTGCGGAGTATTCGTACTCACTGTCCCATGCCGTGTACTGCAAAAACACCGCACCAAATTGCTCTGCGATATACTCGCGCACGCCTGCAAAGTCATAGTTGTTGTGGAAAACTTGTTTTTGTGTGTACGCGCTTGCTTGGTAACGCGAGCTTGTCTCGCGGCCTTTATCCTCGTTTTGCAAAATCTCCACGCGTACATATTCCGAGCCTTTTACCGGCTTGCTTAGTTTAATTTTGTAGATATTTGGGTTTATCATTGTATCGGGCAGCATGGCCTCACCCCTATTTTCCGCTTACTGTTACTCCATCCAGACAGCACCATGGTAGTACGGTTACGCCTTCTGTTACGGCTTCTTTTGAGATGGCTGTGATGTTTTTTAGGGATTCCAAGATGTTAAAGGAAATCATTGTTTCTTGGAGGGCGTCGGTTACTTGGCCGTTTTCTATAAGGAAGCTGTTTTTGGCTACGCCGCTTATGTCTCCGCTTGCACCCGGCGAGCCGCCGCTGAAGCGGTTTAGAAGTATGCCGCGGTCTACACCTTTTAGCATTTCGGCAAGTGGGGTGTCGCCTGTGGCTACCTCGATATTGTAATTTGAGGTGGGGGCGTGGGGTTTTCCTGTTTTGTTCGCGCCGTATAGGGACAGGGCGAAGGATTTTAGTACGCCGTCTTTGATAAAGTCTACGTCGTGTACCAAAAAGCCGTCTGCCGTAAAGTGTGGGTCGGTCACTATTAGCGTGTTATGCGGTGTGGCGCGGAAGGTTAGTTTTTTGTCGGCTACGGTTTGACCCAAGGAATCCTTCCAGCGGCTTGTGCCTTCTATTAAGCAGCGGTCGCCCAGGAAATTTTGCATTAGCGTGTTCCATAGGACGTCGCTGCACGCGGGGGTTACTATTATTTTGCCTGTAAATTTTTCTTCTACCATGCGGGTGTGGATGGATTTTTCGGCTTCTTCCAAGAGTTGGCGGTGCATCCCTGCGTTTATCAGGGGCTTGGACATGTCCTTTAGATACGCGCCGCTGTAGTTAAAGGATGAGCCTTTTTCGCCTTCTTTGCCCACAAACATGCTGTTAAAGTGGTAGTAGTCGTTTTTGGCTGTAAAGCACACGCCGTTGCTGTTTACATACGCGGTTTCGCCGCTACTGTAGGAGGAGCTGAAGCCCTCTATCATTATTTTGGGAAGCTCATCCCTTACCTGTTGCAGATATTCCTTGCTGCGACTGAAAAGACCTTCCATGTCGCTGCCGCTGTACGTGTTAAAGTCCTTGTTTTCCAGCAGGGGGGAGATGTCTTCGGCGGAGTCGGGTTCGGCGGATTTTGCCAAGGCTACGCAGCTTTTTACGGCTTCGTCTATGCTGCTGCGGTCCAACTTGTTTATTATTGTTACGCCTTTTCGTCCGCCTACCAGTGCTTTTAGGTGCAGGTCGTCGGTGAAAACTGTGCGAAGTAGGGTAAATTGGTTTGCCTCGATGTTAAATTCGTCTTTGCGGCCTTTTGTGGCGCGGCAGGAGGCTTTGTCTGCGCCGGCTTTTTTTAGCTGCTCCAGCGCGTATTGTGCTATGTCTTTCATTTTATCGTCCTCCTATATTCATTTTGCAACGGAGCGCGGGGCCGCCCATGCCGGTTGTCATCGCTTGCTTTTTGCCGCAGAAGCCACTGATTTCCCATGCCATGTCGTCGGAAATCATATCTACGGTTTTTAGCATTTCGAAGGCTACGCCGCTTATCGTTGTTTCGCGGATGGCTTTGCCGAGCTTGCCGTTTTTTATTTCGTAGCCCAAGTCTATTCCAAACATAAACTCGCCTGTGCTGTCGGCTTGGCCGTTGCTTGTTTTTACCAGATAGTAGCCGTCGTCTACGCCGGCGATTAGGTCTTCGAGTTTGTCTTTGCCTGGATGTATGACGGTATTTCGCATACGGATTAGCGGCTCGTCGGAAAACTCGAAGGCGCGGGCATTGCCCTGCGGTTTTACACCAAAATGGCGTGCGCTTTCGCGGTTGTGCATGTAGCCTACGAGGACGCCGTCTTTGATGAGGGCTGCGTCTTCGGCCAATGTGCCTTCGTCGTCTACGTATACAGGAAGCGGGCATGGCTCGCCAAAGGCCGTATGCGCAAAGTCCGTCATGGAGACAAGCTCGCTTGCCACTTGCTTGTTAAGCGCGGGGCCTGCCACCGAGCCGCCCAGTACAAGGTCGGCCTCCACGGTGTGGCCTACGGCCTCGTGAGAAAGCATACCTGCGAGGTCGGGATGGAGTACACATTGTCGCAACCCTGCGTTTGCGTATACGCCTTCGCTTTTTTCGTTTAGGGCTTTGTATAGGCTGTCGAGGTCTTCTTCCAAGGTGCGGGGGTCTGTGAAAAATTCGTCAAAGCGGCCTACTTGGCTGAAGGATTTTAATAATTCCACCGGTACGCCGTCGTTGGTTTCCATTGTAAGAAACACATAAACCATCGCACGCGGCTGAAACATATGATTGTCCGTGCCGTCACTCACTGCGAGAAGTTTTTCCTTGTACAAGGCGTCTGCGATAATGGTGCGGCTGGAAATCTTTTTGTACTTTGTGCAAATCATCTCGTCCAAGGCGCGGGCATAGTCAATAAGAATGCTCTGCGGTATATCCTCAAAGATAGGCTTTTTAAGCTCCATCTTGGCAGGTGCGCCCGCCAGCGAAGGCAGCGGCGGCTCGCCCTTTTTGATGTTGGTATCCATAAAAATCGCGTTTTGTGTGGCGGCGGCCAGTACGGATTTTACGCTTTCCGGCGTGTATTCCGCTCCGCTGGCAAAGCCGTATGTGCCGCCGCGATATACTCGGGCGGATACTCCTCCTTTTACAGTCTGCATGTTTGCGACCATGTTGCCTGCCAGCATGGTTACACGCTTGTTTGTGTTTACCTGTGCGCGTAGCTCGGTATGGTCTTTGAAATTTGCTTTTTGGGCGGTTAAATAATCTTGTAGCATTTTATGCTCCCTTCTTGGCTTGCGTGGGTATTATCCGTTTCATCCGTTCGTTGTCTCATCCGTTCTTGTCTCATCCGTCGTACGTGGATATTTTTCCTTAAACGGGCTTGAATTATGTGCGCCAGTTAATTTTTCGTGCGCGTTCGGCGCGGGGAAATCCCTCCGCTGCTAGAACCTGGCGGCCAACCGCTGCGGAGGGAATTCCCCGCGCCAAACTACATGTTTTATCGTGCGCCCACCATGGGCGGAAAAATATCCACGCACGACTGCTACGGGCGAAAATAATGAAAAACGGTCTCTGCCGAGGCAAAAATTGCGAACGCCTCACCGCATTTCCGGCGGGGGTTGAAATCGGGGATAGCCCAGTGATTGTATGGGCTGGAGCGGTTTTTTCAAAAACATCTTTCTGCTATGATAACACTTTCGTCCTCAGGTTTTAATGTGTATCATGCCACATGTGCATATAGATACACAGCATATAAATACATCTGTCAATACTTACATTGAGTATCTATATTTATATCGGTGATAAAATTATGAAAGTCAAAGAATCTAATTATGAGTTAGGCAAAATTGTAATAACTTTGGAAGAGTACAGACTTTCACGGAATATAAGCAAAAATAAAATAGTGCTGGGCGCGGGCATCCAACGCACACAGCTTCAAAAGTATTGCCAAAACAAAGTGGCTCGTGTTGATTTGGGTGTATTGTCGCGTATATGCCATTTTTTAAATTGCAATCTGGATGATATAATGCGTTATGAGCCTAATTAGCTGATTTTCTGTAATTATGCCCAATCAGCAGGAAATGCAACTACATATTATCATATCCGTCGTCTTTTAGTATAGCGATTTCTAACTTGAGAATGCGATATGAGGTAAATGCAGTGTTTATGCGGGCTGGAGAGGTTAATCCAAAAACATCTTTTTTGGATATAGCGAATTATTTCGCTATAATCACGCTAAATGATTGCACTGTCGTCAAAGGGCTTGAGAAAGCAAGTAGTTTGATTGTTGCTATACCCATGTTATAATCGTTTGCATATTTACCAAGTATAGAAGGAGCAAAGCAAATGCAAATACAAGCTTTTGAAGGTTATGTAGAGGGCGGACAGTTTTATCCAAAAGAAATACCTATGCGCCTCGCCGGGCGTTTTCGGGCAGTTCTGACGGTGCTTGATTCACCTGCGCAAATGGAAACCAACCCACATCAACGCATGGAATGGCTTAGTCGCTTGGAGGCGGCTGTAGCTCTTTCTTCTGATGAAGAATTGCCGGATTGGCCATTCGAACGGTCGAAAAAAATGCGTCCCCCACTCGATTTAGCGGATTAGAGGTGGGCAATGATTTTTGCACTGGACACGAATATTGTCATAAGATATTTGCGAAACGAACCAAATGTGATTCACAATTTCAGAAGTGCTTTTGCGGCAAATCATCACATAATAATCCCGCAAGCTGTTGATTATGAAATATGCAGGGGATTTCGCCTTGTGACTGCCACGAGAAAAAAGGCAAATTATGATATGCTCTTACAAAACTGTAAAATTGCCGAAATGGACGTGCTTTCATGGAAACGCGCCGAAGAAATTTACGAAAATTTATATCGCAAAGGTTTCACTGTTGGAGAATTGGATATGCTCATAGCCGCCTATTGTGTAACGCATGGCTGCACCGTTGTTACTAACAATATCAAGGATTTTGAGAACATTGATGGACTTATAATGGTAGACTGGACAAAGCCGTAAACGCATATTAATGAAGGGGATGCCCTCACTGCCCGAGCATCCCCTGTTTATGATGAAGCTTATACAAAAATTTATCTTTGACATAACAACGGTAATCTCATAAACTGGAAATAACCTATACATAAGGAGGAAACAAATGGGAATCATTTTTGAAAAATACCGCAACGGGATAAACCTTGGCGGTTGGATTTCGCAATGCACGTATGAGAAGGCGCATATCGCGGAGTTTATTACAGAATCCGACATTATCGAAATCGCCTCATGGGGTTTAGACCATATTCGTCTGCCCGTGGATTATCCTGTGTTGGAAGACGATATCACGCCGATAGACCGCGCATTGGAGTGGTGCAAATCGGCGGGGTTAAACCTTGTACTCGATATGCATAAGGCTCCAGGGTATTCTTTTAATGCGCACGCCGCGTCCACGTTTTTTACGGACGAAGCCGCGCAAAACCGTTTTGTGGAGCTATGGCAAATTATCACACGCCGCTATGCAAACGAAGGCGACAACCTCATATTCGACCTGCTAAACGAAGTAGTAGACGCACACGGCGACGCTTGGAACAAAATCGCACGGCGCGGCATCGAGGCAATACATGCGATTTCGCCTGAGCGATATGTTCTTTTGGGTGGGGAGCATTATAATTCTTCTGCGGGGCTGCATAAGCTGGAAATCTACGATAATCCGTATGTGCTGTATAATTTCCACTTCTACGAGCCTATGTATGTCACCCACCAACGCGCTCGCTGGACGCATTTGCGCGATACAAACATCACCCAGCCCTACCCCGGCTTTGTGCAGGGCGTCGAGACGCTGCGCCCTATTTTTGAAACGCTGCAATTTCCCAAAGTAACCGAGGATACGATGTTTGACATCGACTATCTGGAAAAATGCCTTGCCCCCGCGATAGAATTTGCCCAAAAGCACGGAAAAGAGCTATACTGCGGCGAGTATGGTTGCATAGGCCTCGCGGGTACGGACGCCCGCGCAAACTATACAAAAGACGTTAACGTGCTTTTTGACAAGTACAAAATGGGACGAGCCTTGTGGTCGTACAAAAAAATGGATTTCAACACCGTTGGCGAGGACGCACTTATCGCCGCATTAAAATAGAAGGAGTTTTGCAAAATGAGAGAAGTTAAATTTTTTTCAGGAGAAAGTATTCCACTGGAAATGCACAAGGTACGCATGGTACAACGCGTATATCTAAACCCGATAGAAGACCGCGCAAAATGCATAGCCGACGCAGGCTACAACACGTTTTTGCTGCGCAATAAGGACATATTCCTCGACATGTTAACCGACAGCGGCGTAAACGCAATGAGCGAAAACCAGTACGCCTCCATGCTGCAAGCCGACGACAGCTACGCCGGCAGCGAAACATACTACCGCTTGGAAGGTGTTTTACAAGATATGTTTAACATGGAGCATTTTCTGCCCGCGCACCAAGGCCGCGCCTGCGAGCATATTATTTCGCGCCTGCTCGTAAAGCCCGATTCCACCGCGATTATGAACTACCACTTCACCACAACAAAGGCGCACATATGCCAAATGGGCGGCAAAGTGGAAGAAATAATCATCGACGAAGGGCTGGAAATAACCAGCGACCTTCCCTTTAAGGGCAACCTGGATATCGAAAAATTGCGAGAAGCAATTTCTCGAATAGGCAAAGAAAATATCTGCTTTGTCCGCATAGAAGCCGGCACAAACCTCGTAGGCGGCCAGCCCGTATCCATGCAAAACATGCGCGAGGTATCAAAAATATGCCGTGCCGAAGGCCTTACGCTGGTGTACGACGCGAGCTTGCTTTCTGATAACCTGTACTTTATCAAAACCCGCGACCCGGAATTTGCAGACATCGACATCCGCGAAATCACTCGCGAAATCGGCTCCCTTATGGATATTATCTACTTCTCTGCGCGTAAGCTGGGCGCGGCACGCGGCGGCGGAATCCTCACCGGCAACAACGAAATGTTTTTGCAAATGCGCGAGATGATTCCGCTATACGAAGGCTTTCTAACCTACGGCGGCATGAGCGTCCGCGAGATGGAAGCCATGGCAATCGGCCTGCAAGAATCCCTCGACATGGACATCATCAGCCAAACCCCCATCTTTGTAAAAGTCCTGTGCGAAGAACTAATCGCCAAGGGCATACCCGTAGTAACCCCACCCGGCGGCCTTGGCTGCCACGTAGACGCAGGCCAATTTTGCGCACACATCCCCCAGGAAAAATACCCCGCAGGAGCATTGGCGGCGGCCTTCTACCTGGCCAGCGGCGTACGCGGAATGGAACGCGGCACACTCTCCGAGCAACGCAACCCCGACGGCTCGGAAACCCCCGCCCATATGGAACTCCTACGCCTTGCCTTCCCAAAACGTGTATTCACCCTGTCGCAAGTAAAATATGTAGCCGACCGCCTAACATGGCTTTACGAAAACCGCCAACTAATCGGCGGCCTGGAGTTTGTTGAAGAGCCACGCGTACTGCGCTTTTTCTTCGGTCGCCTAAAACCCATAGGCGATTGGCCCAATAAACTCCATAAAAAGTTTCGCGAGGATTTTGGCGAAAGCCTATAAAAGCTTGCACACGTACAAAAAATATGCTATATTATCCCCCGCACCAAATCGCTTTTGCGATACGGGGATATGGCGCAGTTGGGAGCGCGCTTGAATGGCATTCAAGAGGTCAGGGGTTCGACTCCCCTTATCTCCACTCCGAAAAGCCTTGAAAACTCTGTGTTTTCAAGGCTTTTTCCGTGCATTGATTTTGCATTTTATAGGGGTGCCATTCACTCGCCCTGCGTTTTTTCCTCCGCTTGCGCTACCTCCCTAAAATCTGTAAATACACGCCAAAGACTCGTGTATAATAAATCCCTAAACTCATCAAAAAGGAGATGTTCATGATGGAAATCCAAAATGAAATCAAAGGGTATTTGCACTTTTGCAAATACCAAAAAAAGTTAAGCTCGTTGTCCCTGAAAGCATACACAATTGATCTTCGGCAGTTTGCGGAGTTCTGTGTAACCACATCGGAACAGGCAATATCAAAAATTACAATAACCGAATTCATTCGAATGCTTCATCAAGAGCATAAGCCGCGAACGGTAAAACGTAAAATGGCAAGTCTTCGGGCGTTTTTTAACTATTTGGAATTTGAGGAAATCCTCGATACCAATCCCATGAGAAAAATCAAAACCAAGTTTCAAGAGCCGAAACAATTGCCAAGAACTATCCCTTTGCGAATAATTGAACAACTCTTGGCTACAGCCCTTAATGAATACGGCATGGCTACGACACCCTACAGTCTGTCATCTACACTTAGGGATATAGCAATACTTGAGATATTATTTGCCACGGGAGTAAGGGTATCCGAACTCTGCTCATTAAAGAAGGAAGATATAAACTTAGAAGATGGAATCATTAACATAATGGGTAAAGGCACAAAGGAGCGTATTATCCAAATTGAAAACGACGATGTTATAAAATCATTGCGTCAATATCAAAACGCTAACGAAAACAACTCGGCTTTTTTTTTACGAACCGGATGGGCGAACGCCACTCGGAGCAATCTGTTCGTTTCATGATTCAACGTATCGCTGACAAAGCGGGAATACCGATGCATTTAACGCCTCATATGTTTCGTCATTCTTTTGCCACGCTTTTGCTAGAAGAAGATGTGGATATCCGCTATATTCAGCGAATGCTTGGGCATAGCTCAATACAAACAACTCAAATATATACGCAAGTCACGATGGAAAAGCAACGTCAAATACTAGCCCTTAAACACCCGCGAAACAAAATCAAGCTCGAGTGATACGAGATTAACGAAAGGCTAAGTGATAGCTTCCGTTGCGGTTTCCATTGTATCATTGAAATTTGTCTGTTTGTTGAACATGGTGGAAATTTATGTTATATTATGGATGGATACAGGATAACTCTAAATTATC
>WQRQ01000084.1 GCA_009786685.1 Defluviitaleaceae bacterium | reverse complement strand
TGCTAAACCGCGCACCTACTTTGCATAGGCTTGGTATTCAGGCGTTTGAGCCTGTTTTGGTTGAGGGGCGCGCACTTATGCTGCACCCGCTTGTTTGTGCCGCTTATAATGCCGACTTCGACGGCGACCAGATGGCTGTGCATGTGCCGCTTTCTGTTGAGGCGCAGGCCGAGTGCCGTTTCCTTCTTCTCGCGCCTAATAACTTGCTAAAACCTTCGGATGGTATGCCTATCACCGTGCCCACAAAGGACATGGTTTTGGGAATTTACTACCTCACACTGGAGCGTGAGGGTCGTTTGGGCGAAGGTAAAGTGTTCGCATTTGACGAAGAAGCCGTGCTTGCCTACAGCAATAACGAAGTCCATCTGCACGCAAAGGTAAAAGTGCGTCGCACAGACCCCGACACGGGCGAGACAAAAATCGTAGAAACTACCCCCGGACGCGTTATCTTTAACCAAGCCATTCCGCAGGATTTGGGCTTTGTAGACCGTGCTGCGGATAAATTTTCTTACGAGGTTAACTGCCTCGTAAATAACAAAATGCTTAGCCGTATTGTTAACCGTTGTATCAATAAATATGGTAGCGTGGATACCTCCGTCACGCTGGATAATATCAAGGATTTGGGCTTCCGTTTTGCCACACAAAGCGCGCTTTCCGTGTCTGTTTCCGACATGGAAGTCCCCGGCACAAAGCCGCAAATCTTAGAAGCCGCAGACAACTCCGTCGAGGGCATCCTCAAGATGTTCCATCGCGGGCTTATGACCGACGACGAACGCCGCGATAAGGTACTTCAAGTTTGGGCAGACGCCGCCGACAAAGTTACAGAGGATTTGATGGAAAACCTCAGCCACGAAAACAGTGTATTTATGATGTTGGATTCCGGCGCGAGAGGCTCCAAGATTCAGATGAAACAAATGGCCGGTATGCGCGGGCTGCTTGCGTCGCCTACGGGTAAGACGCTGGAGATTCCTGTTAGGTCCAACTACCGCGAGGGCTTGACCGTTTTGGAATATTTCATCTCCGGGCATAGTGCGCGTAAGGGGCTTTCCGATACCGCGCTTCGTACGGCGGACTCGGGTTATTTGACACGTCGTATGGTTGACGTTTCCCAAGACATTATCATCCGCGAGGAAGACTGCGTTAAAGAAGAAACCGAAAAACCGGGCTTGGTAGTAAAAGCCTTTGTGGACGGCGAAGAAATCATCGAGCCGCTGGTAGACCGTATCCGCGGACGCTGGGCAATCAACGACATCACACACCCCGAGACAGGCGAAGTTTTAGCAACAGGCGACAGCCTTATTTCTCCCGACGCCGCAGAAGCCATCGAGTCCTCGGGCATTGCCGAAGTTCTTGTACGCACGGTACTAACATGCCGCAGCCGTATCGGCCTATGCAGCAAATGCTACGGCGCAAACATGGCAAGCGGCCGCGCAGTGCGCATTGGCGAATCCGTAGGTATCATCGCCGCACAATCCATCGGTGAGCCGGGTACACAGCTTACCATGCGTACCTTCCAGGTGGGCGGCGTTGCAACAAACGACGACATCACAAAGGGTCTGCCCCGCGTAGAAGAAATCTTCGAAGCGCGCAAACCCAAGGGTCTCGCAATCATCGCAGAATTCGGCGGAAAAGTAACCGTTTCCGACTCCAAGAAAAAACGCGAGGTAATCATAACAAACTCGGAGACAGGCGAAGAAAAAGCCTATCTAATCCCCTACGGCTCACGCATAAAAGTATACAACGGACAAGCAATAGTGGCAGGCAGCGAGCTAACCGAAGGTAGCGTTTATCCGCACGACATCTTAAAAATAAAAGGTCTGCGCGGCGTACAGGACTACATGCTGCAAGAAGTACAACGCGTATACGACCTGCACGGCGTAGACATCAACGACAAGCACATCGAAGTAATAGTACGCCAAATGCTTAAACGCATTAAAATAGAAGAAAACGGCGACACCGACCTACTCCCCGGCTCTCTTATAGATTGGCTGGAATTTGAGGAAATCAACAAGGAGACGGAAGCCAAAGGCGGCCAACCCGCCACAGGCACACGCGTACTGCTTGGTATCACAAAGGCGTCGCTTGCTACGGATTCATTCTTATCCGCCGCGTCTTTCCAGGAAACGACACGCGTTCTTACAGAAGCCGCAATTCGTGGTAAGGAAGACCGCCTAATCGGCCTAAAAGAAAACGTAATCATAGGCCAGCTAATCCCCGCAGGCACAGGAATGCCCGTATACCGCAGCATAGAAGTAGAAAACGCCCCGGGCTACTGCGACGAGGATGACGACGACCTTTTCTACCCAACAGTGGCGAGGGTGGAAGAACAACAACAAGCCTAATGTAAGTAAAATAAAAACCGTGAGGTGTATGTCTCACGGTTTTTTTTGTGTATAATAACCTCAAAGGAGGATGTAAAATGAAAAAATGTATCTTTGCATTGGCAGCAGCTTTTATTTTGCTTTTTGCTCCAACGGTTTATGGGGCTGTACCTGCCGCACCTTCGGCTCACGGCATGTTTGTGGATGGATGGGAGGTAGAAATTTCGGCCTATAATATTGACGGGCATAATTTCTTTATGCTTCGTGATATTGCACATGCTTTGCGAAATACATCCGCAGAGTTTGGCATCGACTGGGATGGCGAACGGAGTGCGGTTATTCTTACGACAGGGGTGATTTATGCTTCTGCCGAAGGATTTTCGGTGGTAGCGGAGGATGTTGTTTACGCCGTACAAAGCACCGCAGTCATTTATGTAGACGGAAGCCGCACTTTTTTGCGGGCATACAATATTAACGGGCATAATTATTTTATGCTGCGAGAACTGGGCGACGCCTTGGGCTTCTATGTGGGATGGGACGCAGTGGAAAACGCAGTATTTATCGACACGCCGCCAAATGCACCGGAGCCAATGCCCGAACCGCAACCCGAAACAGAGCCGGAAACAGAATCCGAAACGGAAGCAGAAGCTGAATCCGAAACGGAAGCAGAAGCTGAATCCGAGCCGGAACCCGCTCCCGCCCATGACCCTGTGATTCCCGTAACAAGAAACGGCTTTAACTCGATTACGGCGCATGAGTGGGTTTCATCAATACGAGCGGGGTGGAATCTGGGCAATCAGTTGGACGCACGTACCAATCGCGGACAAACCGTTAGGCAGATGGAAACTGCATGGACAGACGGCACGCCCGTCACTCCGCAGATGATAAACGCCGTATATGCCGCAGGTTTTAACGGAATTCGTATTCCTGTAACGTGGCAAAAGGCGATGGATAATAATTTTACCATTCGGGAAGACTGGATGGCGCGTGTGGTAGAGGTCGTAGACTACGCTGTGGCAAACGATATGTTTATCATGCTTAACACTCACCACGACGATGAGATTTTCCGCCTGCACGACAGATATATGGCAGAATCCCGACAAGCAGTCGTGCGCATATGGGAACAAATAGCGACAGTATTTGCAGACTATAGCGAGCGTTTGGTTTTCCAAGGCTTTAACGAGCCACGTACAAGAGGCAGCGCGGCAGAATGGAGCGGCGGCACAGCAGAGGAGCGCGATAACCTAAACGAGCTTAATCAGCTTTTTGTGGATACAGTACGCGCCACGGGCGGAAACAACGCAGAGAGAGTGCTTGTAGTGCCTACCTATGCGGCGTCTGCTTCTGCGGCGGCACAAAGCGGGCTTGTAGTACCTACAGACACCGTCGCTGACAGAATCATCGTTTCCATGCACCATTACTCGCCGTGGCTGTTTACCCTTCACACAGGCGACAATCACACGGCGGAATGGAATCGCGAAAACAACAGTGACACTTCACCAATAATTAACTATGTAAACAGGGCATACAATAACTTCGTAAGCCAAGGCATTCCTGTAGTATTCAGCGAAGCAGGTGCAATTAACAGAAACAACCTCGCGGCACGTGTCGATTGGACAGAATTCTACTTCAGCAGGTCTCGCGATAGAGGAATCCCCGTATTTTGGTGGGATAATGGCCGCTCCGGTGAGTTTGTGTTGGGAGCGGGCGGCGCAGGCGAAACATTCGGAATCTTCGAACGCGCAACAGGCAACGCCGACCACCCGGAAATCATAGACGCCATAATGCGTGCAACAGAAGACTAACTAACCTTAGCCTTTGCAGGGTAGGCGATTCTTTCGTGGTACATGCCTTTTAGGACGCGGAAGAAGGATTGCTCTATCACCGTGACATCTTTTATGGATAGGTCGCTTTCGGCAAGCTGACCGTCGTTAAGTTTGCCGCGTATTATAAAGCGGATTGTTTTTTCTACTTCATCTACAGATTGTATTTTTGGTATCATAGAACGAACAGCAGCTTCTACAGAGTCCGCCAGCATTACGCAGGCGGATTCTTTTGTTTGTGGGATTGTGTAGGGATAGCGGAAGTCTTTTTCATCGCATTCTACGTCGGATTCACGTGATTTCGAATAGAAATATTGTAGCAGGGTTGTGCCGTGGTGCTCGCGGATGATGTCTCGTACAAACTGCGGCAAACGATGCTCGGTGGCCAATGTAAGGCCGTAAGAAACGTGGGACATTATTATTTGGGTGCTGTTTAGCGGGTCGAGATGGTCGTGAGGATTTTCGCCGTCGAGGTTTTCGACAAAGTAATGTGGAAACTTTAGCTTGCCCACATCGTGATAATATCCGCCTACGCGGGCGGCATGGGCATTCGCGCCTATGTCCAGGGCTGCCGTCTCCGCAAGGTTTGCCACGATTAGCGAGTGATGATATGTGCCGGGGGCTTCTATCGTCAGGCGGCGCAAAAGTAAATTTGTTGGGTTTGTTAAATCGAGAAGTTTAACCGGTGTTACCACACCAAAAAATGTTTCCCACAGCGGCAGGCTTCCCATACATACAAACACGGTAAGGATTCCCGCAACAGCGGCAAAGCCCGCTGTTATAAACATTTCCTGTACCACTTGCGGGTCTTGCAAGGTGTCGCTGCGCTCGGTGATTAGCATAACCGCGATAGCCAACACAAACATCACAGCAGAAATAAGCAGGCCTGTCCAAATAGACTTCCCACGCTCGGTGGTATAACGCGAAAAAAGGCATATCAAAATGCCCGACGCAGAATAAAACATAAGATAAGTCATATCACCATCCACGATAAAAAAGCAGATAAGAATAACCGCAAAAGTAAGCACGGTAGAACATCTGCGGTCTATCAAAATGGCCACAAGCATAGGGAAAATCAAAATCGGCAAAACCGGGAATGACAAATCGCTAAGCGTCCAAACCAGCGATATGGTAAGCAGATAAAGCACCAGCAAAAGAATAGCCTCACGAGAATTAGCCGCAATGCTGCTACGATAAAAATGCAAATACATAAGACAAGCCAAAAACAAAATAGAAACTAAGAAAAACACACCCAAAACCGCATACAAATTATCCATCAAGGATTCCGGCGCAAGCATGTCCAACTCTTTTAAGGTATCATAAATTTCTTGCGTAATTAGTTGGCGTTCGTCTACTATTATGTCGCCTTCTAGTATCATTACTACTTCGTAGTTATTTTTTGCAGTTATAAAGTTTTGGCGGTTGATTTCTTCGTCGGGTATAGCGTTTGGGCGTAGGTTGAAGATGATTATACTCACGGCCAGCTCTTCTGTTAGTCTGTCCATGGTATGATGGCTCAAAAGCGTAAAATGTACGGTGTTTTGCGTCATAATATCTATCGGATATCTTATAGTATGCGTGGTCTGCACCGTCCTTGCAACAGACTCTATTGCCTCCCACATCTCATAAAAATTTTCTGCGGACATAGTTACCATTAACTCTTGCTGGGCTTCCGTTAAATCATTAGAAAAATTATTAAACATCAAGTACGTTTCCGCCAGCCACTCGGGGCGGTACGGCTCCGGCAACGGAACAGGCCGCGGCGGAACCGGATAACCCGCAGCAATAGCCTCATCACGCTCCACATGCCACTCCGCCAAAGAACTCTCATAGGCCTCCTCATGTGCAGCCAACTGCACATTCCACATCTCCACCGCCTCATAATACGCATTACGCTCCATACGATACGCCTCACGTACACTCTCATAATCCACTCGCTGCAACCCCAAATTATTCTCCGCAACATACCACTCCGCAGGGTCTATAGTAGATACCTCATGCAAATTCTCCGCAAAATGTAATGCCGCCTGCCTATTCCTGTTCGTCTCCAAAATATTCTCCGTATCCCGCGGCGCACGCACCCGTATCTCCGATTCCTGCCCCACAGTCATAGCAAGCCCCGCATTAAAATACGAACCCGTAGCAATCGCAACACAGGTTATAAAAAATGCCGCAAGTATAAGCCCTGTATTTAATAAATACTTTTTCATCCGTTGCTCCTATCTCTTAACCTTGCTCTTATAAGCTGCGCGTGCAGATTGTTTGTCGTAGGCGTTTATTATTTTTTGGACGAGGGGGTGGCGTACGACGTCTTTGGAGGTGAGGTGGGATATTGCTATGCCTTCGATGTTGTTTAGGATTTTTGTGGCTTCTATTAGGCCGGAGTTTTTGCCGTCGGGTAGGTCTATTTGGGTTATGTCGCCTGTTATTATGGCTTTTGAGCCGTTGCCAAGGCGGGTTAGGAACATTTTCATTTGTTCGGGGGTGGTGTTTTGGGCTTCGTCCAGGACGATGTAGGAGTTGTCCAAGGTGCGGCCGCGCATGTAGGCTAGGGGGGCGACTTCTATTAGGTGGCGTTCGAAATTGCGTTGGAAGGTTTCTGCGCCCATTATATCATGTAACGCGTCGTATAGGGGGCGGAGGTAGGGGTCTACCTTTTGCTGAAGGTCGCCCGGGAGAAAGCCCAGTTTTTCGCCTGCTTCTATGGCGGGGCGGGTTAGGATAATGCGGTTTACCTGGCCTGCGCGGAAGGCGGTGATTGCCATGGCCATGGCCAGATAGGTTTTGCCTGTGCCGGCTGGGCCTACTGCGAAAACTATTGTGTTTTTTCGGATTTGGTCGATGTATTTTTTTTGGCCGACGGTTTTTGGTTTAACGGGGCGGCCTGAGATGGTGTTGCATATGGTGTCGTCGCTTAGGTGTTCTATTTGGTCGTGTTCTTCTTCTAGGGCGGCTATGGAGTAGTTTACTTGTTGCTCTGTTATAGTTTCGCCTTTTTTTGCTAAAGTTACAAGGTGGCGCAGGACTTTTTCTGCCTTTTGCGGGTTTGCGGCGGGGGTATTGCTCATTATGTGTACGCCATCGTCGCGGGTGATTACCGTTACGGCAAAGGCTTGTTCGATTTTTTTTACATGCTCGTCCAATTTTCCGAAAACATTGTGGATTAGGGTGCTTGGAATTTCTATCATATTACCTCCCGGGTACAGTAATGGGGATTTGCTTGTCTATGCGCTCGTGGGTGGTGATTTGGGCGTTTACGAGAAGTGCTTCCGAGGTTTCTATAAAGCCGATTTGGCGTTCTATGATGTCTATTGCAAAGTCAAACTCGCGGATTATGCGGCCGGTTACAAGGCGTTCTGCCAGTTCCATTGCTTCTTCTGTGGTGCGGGTGCGTGGTGTTGGGGTAAATTCTGTATAGCGTTCTGTCACCAGCACGAAGGGCAGGGGATAGTCGCCGCCTGCGCCTATTTGTCTGTGTGTGGTTATTCTATCATATGATTCAAAAGAATTTCCACCAAAAGGTAAATTTATACGTAATTCTGTGCCGAAAAGAAGATGAATCGAATGGCTGTTGGACGTGCGGCCTGTAAAAACTTTTACATCGTATGTAAACGGAACAGAAAACTCCAGCGTATGATACCGCCGCGCCCAAACCTCCGCATAGGCATGAACGTAGACATTTGGAGTACCCGGGGTATCCGGTTCCAGTTCTAAAATGCCGCTTACGAGCATGTCGCCCTCGCGTACTACGTCGTTTTGTCGCACAAGCGGCGCGCCCGACGCCGTCACCATGTTGGTGATAAGGCCTTCCGAAACGGCCACCACATGAGCAGGCGTTTGTCTGTCGAAAACCTGCTTAGGTGGGATTGCTTCGGAAATAAGGATGCTTGTACGAGTGCCACGCGTGTATACGTCCGCCCAACTGATTTCCGGGAAATTATTTAAAATCGCGGCTTGCAGCTCTCTGTCGCTTAGATTTAATTTTAACGCGCCCGTGCGAAGGCCTTCCGTTTCCAAGAACGCGAGCAGGGTGTCTTGGGACACGTCCACGTTTCCTTCTATCTCGATACGCCAAACAAAGGACGCGAGGGTCATAAGCCCGATGATAAAAAACAAAATCCCGCCCATTAAAACCTTGCGCTTGCGGTGCTTATGTAAGAAAAACGGAACACCGTTTTTTTGCACGATTTTTGTACGACATTTTGTCTTGCGCGCACAGCCGCGCAGCATTTTAAACCCACGAATGCTTACGTTAAGCTCTACGCCCGTATCCGTACGCACAACGTCCCACAGATACACCCCCCGAAACGCCGCCATATTCAAAAAACGCTCCACCGAAAACCCCGTAACGGAGAGGCGCACATAACCCTTTGTAAATTGCCATAGGTTTAAAATCATGCTGAGTTCCTTTCATTTTTCACACATAACTTATCCCCGAAATAACCCCCGACACCAGCACATTTTCCGTGGTTACTTGCCGTAGTGTCAGCTTTTCGCCTTCGATGGTCATGCTGCCTGCGCGGGTGTTTACGCGTATTTTTGTGTCGGTAAACTCTATTAGGTTTTTGTAGTTTTCTATGTTTACTTCTCCGCGGCCTGTTGCCATTAATAGGGGCAAATCCAGGGTTACTTCCCCCGGAAGCGATAAAAAATTTGTGAGTTTTTGTTTGATATTAATTTCCATCACCCCCGGCTGTAAATACTTATGCACAAAAACCGGCATAAATGCCCGAGCAAAGGCTCTCCGGAAAAAATTTCTTCCGAAGGGCCTTCTCGGTTTTTTTTCTTGTGTTAATTATCTCGCACATTTGCTACGCAAATGCACTCGCTTATATGGCATTGTGTGTGAAGCTTGCGATTGCTTCGCAAGGTATTACTGTTACGCTGCCGAGCCAATTCCAGCCGCCCATGCCGCGCATTCCGCGACCGCCGCCGCAGGTGCAGGTTCCGCCACATGCTCCGCCTCTTCTGCCGCAGGTGCAGCCTACTTCTCCGCCAAATTCGGGGAAGCCGCCGCAGCAAGAGCTACCGAGTGGGCAAGCGGGAGGTGCGCCGATATCCGTGATTAATTTTACGCAACCATCACAGATGCCCGCGAGTACGCCTGTAAAACCGTTACCGGACAAACCGCCGGACTTTGTAAAGATTGTAACTGTTTGGCCGATATAACGTGCCATGCTTTCCATGAGACATCCACCCATAGTGAGTCCTCCTTGTGTTTAAAAAATTTGTAGCTTTGTAGTTGACGCAGAGGGGCTTTATTTGCAAAGCCTCTCCCCTGCGCCTAATCTATCGCTAAGGAACAAGCTTGTTCCTAATACATACTATGTAAATGCGGAAAATGTGTTACAAGCTTTTGAATATGTGTTATACTCCAAAAAACTGCTATAAAAAGGATGACTAAAATGTTATCAAGCATAGACCCCAACCAACGCATGGAAAAAGACGAGTATAAAGAAACAATACGCCCGCTGGAAAAAACCCTCACCGACCTACAGCAAAAAGTAAGAGAAGCATGTCTGCCTGTCGTAATTGTATTCGAAGGGTGGGGGGCTTCGGGTAAGGGGACGCATATTTCGCGTCTGGTAAACCCGCTCGACCCGCGCTATTTTGATGTGCGCACCACAGGCAATATCACCGACGAAAAAATAATGCGCCCGTTTTTGTGGAGTTATTGGACATACCTTCCGCCTAAGGGGCAAATTGTCATAATGGATAAAAGCTGGCACAGATTAATCTTGCCGGAGTTACGCGAGCCTTGGCAGCTTTCCAATATGGAGGTGCATGGCTTTTATTTTGATGTAAATGCGTTTGAGCGTCAGCTTGCGGACGACGGATACTTGATAATCAAGCTTTTTATGCATATAAGCAAGGACGAGCAGCACCGCCGCTTTAAGGCATTGGCCAAAGACCCCGCGACATCGTGGCGCGTAAAAGACCATAACTGGGAACAAAACAAAAACTACGACAATCACCTTAGGCAGTACGAAAAAATGCTGAAGATGACAAATACGGAAGAAAACCCATGGCATGTGATAGAAGCAAATGACAGAAAATACGGCACATGCAAAATGCTGCGCATAATAATAGAAGCACTGAAAAAACGCCTCTCGGAAGCTGAAAACCCGCAGCCCCCGTCCGAATCAAAGGAAAAGCAGGAAAAAGTCCCGCGTATGCTGCAAAGCGTTTCTCCCGACGAGGATATTCCTACGGCGGAGTACCGCGACGCGCTGGAGCATTACCAGCAACGAATGCGTACCCTTTCTAATAAAATGTATGCAAAACGGCGGTCGGCGGTGATTGTGTACGAGGGCTGGGACGCCGCGGGCAAGGGCGGCAACATAAAGCGGCTTACGTCGGAGATGGACCCGCGTTGTTATGCGGTAGTTCCTATAGGGCCGCCGCGGCCATATGAGCTTACTCGACAGCACCTTTGGAGGTTTATGGTAAAAATGCCTAAGGATGGCCATTTGACAATCTTCGACCGCTCGTGGTACGGGCGGGTGCTTGTGGAGCGGGTGGAGGAGCTTACGCCACCGCATATATGGAAGCGCGCCTATCGCGAAATCAACGAGATGGAGCAGCACCTCGTAGGCCACGGCATGGTTATGCTAAAATTTTGGATGCATATAGACAAGGACGAGCAGCTTCGCCGCTTCGAAGACCGCCAAAGCGACCCTTCAAAGGCGCATAAAATAACAGAAGAAGACTGGCGCAACCGCGAAAAATGGGATCTATACGAAGAAGCCGTTGACGAAATGCTAATGCGCACCCACACGCCGCATTCTCCGTGGATAATCGTGGAGTCCAACTGCAAAAAGCACGCACGTGTAAAGGTGTTGCAAACCGTAACCGACGCACTGGAGGACGCACTGCGATGAAAAATGATAATCCGCATGAAAACCACCGAGCCAGAATGCGCGAAAAATTTCGCAAAAAAGGCTTTGATTGTTTTGCAGACCACGAGGTATTGGAATTTCTCCTGTACTACGCATATCCTCGTTGTAATACTAACGAGATAGCGCACCGAATGTTATATGAATTCGGTACGTTACATAATTTATGTGAATCCGATGTATCGACATTAATGGCAAGACTAAACTGCACAGAAAAAGTAGCTATGCTTTTAAATCTTGTGCCACCATTAGCAAACCGATATTTCCGCAACAAATGGGGCGATAGCGTTATCTTGGATGACGCTAAGATTTCGGGCAAGTATGCCATCGACCTTTTTGTAGGCGATACCGTGGAAAAATTTTATGCACTTTGCTTGGATAAAAACTACAAGCTGGTAAATTCTGCACTAATTTCGGAAGGAACCCTGGACGAATCCGCCGTTTATCCCCGCGAAATCGTACGAGCCGTTATTCAAAACCATGCTGTTTCCGTTATCCTAGCGCATAACCACCCCGGCGGCACAACTCGGCCTTCTCGTAACGACCTCGAAGTAACACGCCACATCTCCGAAGCCGCAGAACTCATCGGTATCAACGTACTTGACCATATAATAGTAGCAGGCGATACATATTACTCGTTCGCCGCGAGAAGACAACATGTAAAGGGGTACTGATAATGAATAAAAGAAGAATCGCAAGGACAGCCGTACGCCGCACCGTTAGGCCACCCATGCGCAGAAGGCGCAGACGCAGGCCGGGGTTTTCGTTTTTTTTAGTGACATTGCTTATTTTAGCCATCGCGCTTTTGTATATTTTTGCGGGGGAGCTGCTTTTTCCTTCCCGTGACGACAATGCCGTTATGCCCGTGGAGGGCGAAATTATCGTCACGTTTATAGACGTGGGGCAGGGCGACAGTATTTTAGTACGCGACGGCAACCACGCCGTTTTGATAGACGCGGGAGAACACCGCGCACGGCAGGCCGTGATTGATTACTTAAACGAGGCGGGGATTACATTTATTGATTATGTAGTGGCTACTCATCCGCACAGCGACCATATCGGCGGGCTTGTCACGGTTTTGCGCGACTTCGATGTAGGATATGTACTTATGCCCGACGCCACCAATGATACGGAAACTTTTTTAAATTTCCTCGACGCGATAGAAAATAACGACATATCCACACGCTTCCCATCCCCCGGCGACAGAGTGCAGGCGGGTATCATCGACATGGTGGTAAAAGGCCCCGAGCCGGGCCATCATGCCAATTTAAACAATGCGTCCATTGTGCTGCGTATGCAACATGGGCAAACGTCCTTCCTGTTTACGGGCGACGCAGAAGTAGCCGCAGAAAACTGGCTCGTAGAAACATGGGGTACGTCATTGCAATCCAATGTACTAAAAGTAGGCCACCACGGAAGCCGCACCTCCACCACAGAAAGTTTCTTGCGTACAGTAAACCCCGCCGCCGCCGTGATACAATCCGGTGAAGGCAATCGCCACGGCCACCCCCATCAAGAAGTCGTAGACCGCTTGGAAGCCCACGGCGTAACAATCTACCGTAACGACCAACTAGGCACAATAAGGATGATAACAAATGGCCAATCAATCTTTACTCCATGAAATAACGCGAGAAGCCCCAAAATGGGTAATTGACCGCATAGAAGACGAAACATGGGCAGTGCTGGAAAACAGCGACACCCATGAAATAATAAGCCTACCCATAGGCAACCTGCCAAAAGACGCAAAACCCGGCACAACGCTAATAAGGCAAGACGGAAAATGGTATATAAACGAAGCCGATGCCACCGCCCGAGCCGCAAAGATAGCCGAAAAATTCGCTAGGATTAAA
>WQRQ01000083.1 GCA_009786685.1 Defluviitaleaceae bacterium | reverse complement strand
TGAGTGATTTCTTATGCATTTAATTAGTTGGCTGATTTCGTGGGGTGTAAATGACTTTCGCCATGAGTAGCCTTTTGAGCGTTGGATGGTGGCCATTTTGGGCTTGTCCGCGAGTGCGGCTATGATTGCATCGTAATCGAAGTCGCCGTCTTCGGTAAGCTCGGTTTGGCGGTAGGAAATACCGTATTCGGCAAGCGAGCCACTTGCGGGGCGGATTCCTATAACGGCTTCCAGCGTGTCGTAGGGCTTGCCGACGGGCGAAAAAAGCGTATCGCCCGGGCGAAGATTTCCAAATAACGCAGCCGCAAGCGCGTGCGTCCCGGAAATCAACTGCGGCCGCACAAGCGCGGCTTCTGCCTGAAAAATATTTGCAAAAACCGCCTCCAAAACTTCGCGGCCTTCGTCGTTATACCCATAACCCGTAGAATCATTAAAATGCGTGTCGCTTAATCGCGCCTTTTGCATTGCGTGTAAAACCTTTAGCTGATTAAAAGCCGCAACCTCGTCGGCAACAGCAAAAAGCGGAGCAAGCCCCACCTCCGTTTCGGCCACAAAAGAAGCCACATCGGGTTTTATTCCCATGTGGCTTTGCAAAAAATCATAGTACATATTTTTCATGTCAAGCTTCACCGCCCAAATTTTTGATAGCTTTAAGCGGAACAACGGTAGAAATGGCGTGTTTATACACCATTTGCTGCTTGCCCTCGCTTTCCACGATTATCACATACGCGTCAAACAGCAAAATTGTCCCGCGTATCTGAAAGCCGCTGGTGAGGTAAATTGTCACGGCCATTTTTTCCGAACGCACAGCGTTTAACAGTTGGTCTTGATAATTCGGCGTCATAAAAAAATCACTCCTTTAAAATTTCCACGGCGAGGTCGCGTGCGGTTTTGCCCTCTGCGTGTAACACATGGGCGTTTGGCGTTTGGTTTCTAAACCACGTTTCCTGCCGCTTTGCGTAGCGACGCGTGTTTTGTTGTATCGCGGCAATTGCCTCGTCACGTGTCGCTTCGCCGCTTAAAAATTGTATAGTCTCTTTATAGCCTATTCCCTGCATTGCCGCAAGACTTTTATCATACCCTTTTGTAAGCAAATTTTGCACTTCTTCGATTAAACCCGCGTTTAGCATTGCAAAAACGCGGGCGTTTATGCGGGCGTACAAAATATCACGCGGCAGAGAAAGCACATAAAACGCGGCGTCAAAAAGCGGCTTCTTTTCCTTTTGAACAGCATTGTACCGAAAAAACAAACCACCCGTAGCCACACAATAAGCCAACGCACGCGCCACACGCTTTACATTGTTTGCATGAATCGTAGCGGCATAAGCAGGGTCGGCAGCGGCAAGCTTTTCGTGCAAGGCCTCTGCGCCGTTATCCCGCGCAAAAAGCGCGTATTCCTCACGCAGTTTTTCTTCTTCCCCATATTCATCGGAAAACTCCGCCCCGTACAAAACCGCATTTATATAAAACCCCGTACCACCCGCCAAAATCGGCACTTTCCCACGTGCAAAAATCCCTTCCATCGCCGCCATAGCCCCCCGCTGAAACTCCGCCACAGAAAAAGCCTCATCCGGTGCAACCACACTAAGCATATGGTGCGGTACACCCGCCATCTCACCGTCGTCGGGCTTAGCCGTCCCAATATCCAACCCACGATAAACCTGCATAGAGTCCGCAGAAATCACTTCCCCATCTACCCTCTTTGCAAGCTCCACCGCAACCGCTGTTTTGCCGCTCGCGGTTGCGCCTGCGATTACAAAAATCTTTTTCATAGTCACCACTTCCTTCCCCAAAACATATATTACCACATGTTCACATGGGGAGATGTGAAGCTATGCGTCAATACCGTATCCAAGGAGGACAGCGGTTATTAGGCGAGGTAAAAATTGGCGGTGCAAAAAACGCTGTGCTGCCAATCCTCGCCGCCGTGTGCCTAAACCAAGGCGAAACTATAATAACAAATTGCCCACGGATTTCCGATACCTTTGACTCAATCGAAATCCTAAAAAGCATAGGCTTTAGGGTAGCGTTTACAGAAAACACGTTAAAAATAACCGCCGGCGACGGCATAAAGCACGAAATCCCCGACGAATACGCAATAAAAATGCGTTCATCCATCCTGTTTCTGGGTGCGTTGCTTGCGACAACGGGACGCGCAAGCTTGGCTCTGCCCGGCGGGTGCAAGCTGGGCGACAGGGCAATAAACCTACACATCGAAGGCCTACAAGCCATGGGCGCGGAAATCATCCAACAAAACGATAAGCTCTACTGCAAAACCGACGGCCTAAAGGGTACAAAAATCGCCTTGGACTTCCCAAGCGTAGGCGCGACAGAAAACCTAATGATAGCAGCAGTAAACGCCCGCGGCGAAACAACAATAAAAAACGCCGCCCGCGAGCCGGAGGTCCAAGACCTGGCCCGCTTCCTAAAAGCCCTTGGCGCGAAAATCCAAGGCGCAGGCACAAAAACAATAAAAATTTTAGGCCAAAATGCCACAACCACAAAAGTAACGCACAAAATAATCCCCGACCGCATTGTAGCAGGCACATACCTGGTAGCCGCCGCAATGACCAAAGGCGAAATCACGCTACAAAACGTAGACCCCTTCGACCTAACCCCGGTCACATCCTACCTAAAGGAAATGGGCTGCACCCTACACGCCAACCCTTCCACAGTAACCATAACCGCCCCCACCCTCCTAAAGCCCATCCCGTTCCTAGCCACAAAAGTACACCCCGGCTTCCCCACAGACATGCAAGCCCAATTTGCAGCAGCCCTCACCATAGCCGACGGAAACAGCCAACTAACCGAAAGCGTATTCAACTGCCGCACAAGCCACGTAAAAGAACTCCGAAAAATGGGCGCGAAGATAACCCTAACCGCCGACAAATGCACCTTCCTGATAGAAGGCCGCCCAAAACTAAACCCCGCAACCCTAGCCGCCCACGACCTACGCTGCGGAGCAGCCCTAATCCTCGCCGCCCTCGCCACCCCCGGAGAATCCCTCGTCCAAAATGCCAACTACGTCCAACGCGGCTACGAAAGCATAGAATCCGACCTAACCCAACTCGGCGCAACAATTACGCTGGAGAAGATTTAAGACCAAGACCTTGGGACGCTGTCCCAATACCCTGCAAGCCTTTGAAAAGGCTTGACCCAAACTTTGGCATTAAAGGCCAAAAAAATCGCGCCACTTGGGCGCGATTTTTATTAATGTTGGGGGTGAAGGGGGCTGCGTCCCACGGTTTTGACCTAATCACTCGTCGGAAAGCAGTGGGATTATCATTCGTGTTTGGAAACCGCAGGCGGGTGGGAGTGCGGGAGTTACATGTAGTGTCTCGTCGCCTTTTGTAATTGTGCCGATAACCTCGCCAAAAGCAGGTGCGGGGATAATCACGCTTGCAAACATGGCAATCTTGGATTTTAGTCCGGCGGCGTAGGCTGTTTGGATGGCTAAAAATTCAAGTGAGGTTTGTTCCAGTTCCGGTGGGAGTTCGTCGCCAAATACGACCAGGCCTTTGATTTCGCCTGCCTTTATTTTTTCGATATAATTTTCTGTGCTTACGCCTAGATTTTTAAGGCCATGTGTATTGCAGTGGGTTTTTTCCTCGTTTGTGGCGGCGCGGGAAACGCTCGCTTCGCCCCTCGTGTCGGTAAACGTAAACAAATGCGGTGTCCCCAGATAATCCGCGTACTCCTTAATCGCCGCGATATCCTCGTTTACATACTTTGGCGAAACGGCAATTCCGATACCCGCCGCGCCGTACTGTGCCTTGATTACGTTAAGACCTTCGCGAACGGCCTTTGCTGCTTCGGGAAGGGTTGCGCGGCGTAGGATATCGCCTTTTTTCACCAGCGGGCAGAGTAGCTTTTCGCCCATCCGCAGGAAGCCGAAACGGCCGTTTTCGCATAGGGCTTTACCTTCTATTGGTAGGCAGCGTAATACTTGCCCCGCGCTTGTTGTGAGGCGTACACCGCAGCCGTTTCCGCAGCCCATGCATGTGCTTTCCGTGATTTTTTCGCGGGCTACAAGTTGCTTTGGTAGTGGGCTTGTTTCCGTTAGCGCGCCTACGGGGCAACGTGCTACGCAGTTGCCGCAGAGCGTACACTCGTCGCGGTTTTGCACGGGCAGGCCAAACGCCGCCGTTACCGTTGTGTCAAACCCACGGTTTACCGCACTTAGTGCCTCGCCTTTTTCGCACGCGCCTACGCATAATCCGCACAGTACGCATTTATTCATGTCCCGATGGAAGCAAAAATTGCTCTTATCAACTGCATGTTTAGGACGCTTATGAAACTCCGTCGGGAATCTATCCACGCTTGCGCCGTACTTGTTTGCGAGGTCGAGAAGCTTACATTCATAAAAATCCGCGCACCCGCAGGACAAACAACGCTTAGCTTCCTCGGCAGCCTCGGCAGATGTAAGTCCCACCTGTACCGCACCAAAATCTAACGGCTCGTCGGGATGAACCACATGCTCCGCGCCGTTTTGGCGTGGGGCTTTGGCAACGCCTTCAAAGTCATCCGATTTTTTAACGTCGCGCACAATAACCTCGGGAATTTGCTCGGAAATCGCTTCCCGCGCACTCCCGAAAAGCGCGTTATTTACAACCTCCGCCACCTTTCGTCCGTGGCCGATGGCGTCTATCGCATATGAGGATTTGCCTGTTGCGTCACCGATTGCGTACACATTTGGCAAATCTGTATTAAAATTTTTATCAATTTTAAAATTCTCCAGCGGGTTTAAGCCTTCCAGCGACACATCTTGGCCGATGGCCGCGATTATTGTATCCGCTGCGATAAATTCTTCGCCGCCTTCTACGGGGACGGGCTTGCGCCGCCCACTTTCGTCAGGCTCGCCAAGCTCCATCTTTTGCAGACGAATACCCGTTACCTTCCCATCCTCGGAAACAACCTCCAGCGGCGCGGAAAGGAAATTAAACTGCACGCCTTCGGCTAAAGCTTCCTCGACCTCTATATTTTCGGCGGGCATTTCGTCGCGGGTGCGGCGATAGGCTACGATTGCTTCCGCGCCCAGCCGCAAGGCCGTACGCGCCGCGTCCATGGCGGTGTTGCTTCCGCCGATTACCACCACGCGTCTGCCTATTACTGGCGGCTTATTGTCCGCCACCGCCTTTAGAAAATCTATCCCGCCAAAAACCCCTGCCGCGTCGTCGCCCTTACACCAAATCGGCTTGCTAACCCCCGCGCCCGTCGCCACGATAACCGCGTCATACCGCGCTTGTATAAACGTCATAGTAACATCGCGCCCAAGAGCCATTCCGTTAAAAAAGTTAATCCCCATGCGCGTAAGCACCTCAAGCTCCGCATCCACTACGGCCTTGGGCAAGCGATACTCGGGAATCCCATAGCGCAAAAGCCCGCCCATTTTGGGCATGGCCTCAAAAACAGAAACATTATGCCCCGCCTTACGCAAAAAGAAGGCCGCTGTCAAGCCCGCAGGCCCACCGCCCACGACAGCCACCGACTTACCCGTGGCCGCAGCGATTTCGGGTACAAAAAACTGCGGCTGAGAAATTTCCCAATCGGCAGCAAAACGCTTCAGGCCTGCGATATTAACAGGCTCGTCAGCAAGCTTTCGCCTACACTCGCTTTCGCAAGGGCGCGGACAAATACGCGACACCGACGCAGGAAACGGGTGCGCGTCCTTCATAAGCTCCACAGCCTCCGGGAATTTCCCCGCCGCAATCAGCGCGACAAAGCCCTGACAATCGCTCTGTGCAGGGCAAGCCACCTGACAGGGAGCCTTACAGTCACCACTATGCGCAGAAAGCGTAAGCTCCAGCAAGCTCCTCCGCGACTCCACAACCCGCGGCGTGTCGGTCTCAACGACCATTCCCTCACGCACGGCAGTAGCGCACGCTCGCACAAGCCGCCCCTCAACCTCGACGATACAAATACCGCAAGCACCCGTTGGCTTTAAACCCTCGCCAAAACAAAGGCCGGGAATAAAAACCCCAACGGCACTCGCCACCTCCAGTATAGTTTGCTCGGCATACGCCTTATATTCCTTACCGTTTATAGTAACAGTCATAAAAGCCCCCAATATTTTTTAGGCCATTTGGGCAAAACCTACTGCGGCCTATAAGATGACTTCAACGATACAATACGATTGAAAACAAGACCCTCCGTGCCGTTCGCATCCTTGCTATCCAAACAAAAATACCCGTTCCGCATAAACTGAAAACGGTCGTCAACTGTAGCGTCTGCGATACACGGCTCGCCCAGTGCATTTGGCATTTCTATGAGGGAGTTGGGGTTTAGCTCTTTTTCGCCTTCGGGTGTATCCAGCACTAAGGTATCGTATAACATTGCCTTAATCGGCACACCATGCTTTGCCGATACCCAGTGGATTGTCCCTTTCACCTTACGCGGTGGCTCTACACCTGTCCCGCTTTTTGTGGCGGGGTCGTAGGTGCAGCGGATTTCCGTTACATTACCGTCGGCGTCCTTTTCCACGCCCGTACATGTGACAAAATACGCACCTTTAAGACGAACTTCATTACCCGGCGCAAGGCGGAAAAATTTCTTAACAGGCTCTTCCATAAAATCCTCGCGCTCCACAAAAATCTCACGACAAAACGGAACCTCCCGCCCGTCGATGTTAAGCATTTCCACTTCACCCTCGGGGAAATTTTCAATCACAACTTTAAGCGGATTCAAGACCGCCATCACAACCTTGGAAACAGGAGCCAAATGCTCACGCACAAAATGCTCCAGCATGGCAAATTCCACAGTGTTATTTTTAGCCGTAGAAACCCCCGCATTACCCAAAAAATCACGTATAGCCGAAGGCGGATACCCCCTGCGGCGCATTCCCATAATGGTGACGAGACGAGGGTCGTCCCAGCCGTCTGCATTGCCCTCGGCAATCAGCTTTCGCAAATGCCGCTTGCCCAAAATCGTATTTTCCACCGATATCTCCGCAAACTCAATCTGCCTGGGCTTTTGCTCAAAGTCCAAGTTATTGATATACCACTCATAAATCGGGCGGTGGTCTCTAAACTCCAAGCCGCAAAGCGAATGCGTAACCCCTTCAATTGCGTCCCCCAGCGGGTGCGCAAAATCATACATAGGATAAATGCACCACTTATCCCCCGTATTACTGTGCGTCTTATGCGCGATTCGATAAATAACAGGGTCGCGCATATTAAGATTAGACGAAGCCATATCAATCTTAGCCCGCAAAGTCTTAGCACCGTCGCCAAATTCCCCGTTCTTCATACGAGCAAACAAATCCAAATTTTCCTCCACCGAGCGTCCACGAAAGGGGCTTTCCACCCCCGCCTTGTCAATCCCGCCAAAAGAAGCCCGCAGCTCGTCCGCACTAAGGTCACAAACAAAAGCCAATCCCTTTTCAATCAGCCTAGCCGCATACCCATAAAATTTATCAAAATAATCGGAAGCAAAATACAGCCTGTCCTCCCAGTCATAACCAAGCCACTTAATTTCATCCTGAATCGCCTGCACAAACTCGGCTTCTTCCTTGGCAGGGTTGGTATCATCCATGCGCAAATTACACTTTCCGCCATAAATCTTAGCCAGCTCAAAATTAATATAAACAGCCTTAGCACTACCGATATGCAAAAACCCACCCGGCTCGGGCGGAAACCGCGTATGCAACTCACTAAGCCGCCCCTTCAAATCCTCATTAACAGCACTATGGATAAACGCGCCCGTTTCAAGTAAAATATGCCTACTATCGTCCATAAATAAACTCCTCCAAAAATCAAAGTTTTGGTCGAGCTTTTTCAAAAGCTCGTGGGGTTTGGGGCGACGCCCCAAGGTCTTACACTTCATTTTAAAGGAATAAAAAAAATTTATCAAGGAGAATGATTACCATGTTAAAAATGTACCAAGAAAGCGACCTGGAAATATGCACAGAAATTTATGTAAGTGCGTTTAATGCGCCGCCGCTAAGTTATGACTTTTTAACAAAAGAAAAAGCCGAGCGATATTTGCGCGACATAACGCGCACACCCGGCTTTTTGGGCTACACCTATTGGGAAGAAGACGAAATGGTAGCATTTTGCTTTGGCAAGCTGGACAACTACTTCGAAGGAGTGATGTTTGAGGTGGAGGAGTTGGCTGTAGTCCCCGGCAAGCACCGCAGCGGTGTAGGCTCCACGGTAATGCGGCTTCTGGAAGCCAAACTAGCCGGCTATCGAGTGATGGCTGTAAACTTACACACATCACGCGACCTACCGGCCTTTAGCTTCTATTTAAAGAATGGTTATGAGGAGTTACAAGAAAATGTTACGCTTATGAAGTGGTTGCAACCGCGAGCGTAGTTTGCTCGCGTCACGCCGCCTTAGCAAGCTTCATAGCTTCCTTCCAAGTATCGCGGAACTCGCGGAACATGCCAAGGACTTCGTTAAGGATTTCTACGTCTTTAGTTAAATTACCCTCTACAAGTCGGTGGTACATGTAGTCGTAAAGCAAATTTAGCTCGTTAGAAATCTCATACTTATGGTCGAGCGTAATTTGGAATTCGCGTACGATGTCCTCTGTGCGTTGGATGAGGTTGTTGGCTTTAACATGGTCGCTTTTTTCCAAGGCTACGATGGCTTGGTTAAGAAATTTTATGCCGCCTTCGTAAAGCATAAGGGTGAGTTCCTCTTTGCTTGCGGTTTCGATTTGCTTTTGCAAAACTTGCATTTTAGGATTTTGTGTAATCAATCCCAAAACCTCCTTTAGATGGGTAAAATAGGGGCTTTAGCCTCTGGTGTCCATAAATATTCCTACCATCTCCAGCATGTTGGCATGTGCCTCCAGCACGCTTTCCGGTGGGATTTGGCGCACGACTTCGTTTGTGTCGGAATCATACACGGTTATAATACGGCGGTTTGTGGCCTCGTGATGGCTTACGCCAAGGTGACGCCTGTAGATTGCGATAGACGAATTGATTTCGCTAACCGCACGGCGCAGGGTATCAGGCTCGCCTCCGTTACTTCCGCCGCTTCCTCCTGTATCCGCAACAGCCGCCGGCGAAGGTGTATAAGGCACATATGCAGGAGCTTGTGTTACAGGTGAGGGTGCAAACTCTCCACTGCCGACCATAGGTGGTGGTGGCGGCGCAGGTGCTTGGGTTTGATAACCGTTTCCGTTGATTCTGTTAACTTCCATATTAATCTTCCTCCTTTACACTTACGTGTTTATATCAAATTGACTTGCCGTTTCATCGCCGGAGAAGGAACTGTAGCCTTTATTTATCCTCTGCCCCAGCTTTACTTCTTTATAAGACGCCTGCACTGTTTTGTGAATTTTTTGCACAAAGGCTAAGTGCTTTTTGTCCATCTCGGTGATTTGCTCAATCACCTTTTTTATTGCCTCAAACTCGGGAGAGGCGGCTTCTGTGTCATCTATTTGCAGCTTTAGGTCGAGAAGCTCTTCCACTAACGGCTCTCTGTCCTCGAGATGGGTATAGTAGGCCTCCAGCTCTGCATTTTCGTTTTCCTTTTCCCCTGTAATGCCAAGGGATTTTGTCATTTCAAGTATTTCGTCGGCCAGCTCCCGTGCGTGCGCTAACGTATCCATTATCCCTGCCCAAATGCGAACAGGCTATCCATTTGCGAATGCGCCTGTGCCATCGCCGTCTCCATCCTCGCAAACATTGCGAAGAAGTGATTTTCTCTGCGGAGAAGGTGCTGCTGCATTTGGTCCATGCGTCTGTCGTAGTCGCGTAACTGACGGGACATGATGTTTTCGGAAATATTTAAGCCCCTTATATAACCTGCACGCTGGCGCAGTGAGCCACGGTCGTCTTCTCCAAACGTCCTCAAAAGGTCTTCCAGACGATTACCTACGCCAACATGCGGCGCACGTGCGTTACGCTGTTCAATGGTAACACGGTCCGTCATGCCTGCGTCTTCACCGGTACGGGCAAATAGCTGCTGCACGCGCTGAGGGTCTTGCTCCAATGCTCGGCGCAGGCGGTCTTCGTCTATTTGCAGCACACCTATCAGCTGGTCGCCCGGTGCGCCGTCACGGCCTACCGTGGTGATACCCACGTTAAACAGAGAAATTTCTGAGCCGTCCGAAAGCCTTACAGCACCAAACATCGCTTGGCGGATTTGTGCGTGCATATTGCGCATATCGCGGTCGCGGTGCAACAGGCCTGTACGGGCTTGCTCTTCCCAACGCTCGATTTCGCGGTCGCTCATGCCTTGGCGTTGCTCGTCTGTGAGCGGCTCAAAGAACGGACCGCGGTTACTGTTGCCTGCACGCGGACGGGCAGTCGTATGCAAAGAGTTAATGTGACGGATAAAATCGTTGTACTGCTCTATAAAGTTCCTTACCGCTTCCACGGCGTCGTCTACGTTACGCTCCGCGCCTACCGTAAATGTTTGCGCTCCATGCTCTTCTATTGTTGCGTTCATTTCTCTGGTGAGAGTAATGGTTACACCATGCATTTCAAATCTGTTTGATGCTTGCTCAATCCTTAGGGGTGTACCGCTTGTGCCTGCCGGGTCGTAGTAGACAACGGCATTTCGTGCGCGTTGTACTATCCTGTCATCCTGGGCGTTACCATCCCAGCTTATTATGTTGCTCAGACCCAAACCCTCCAGCACTCTGTTACCATGCTCCGTATTCGGCCCGGGGCCTACGTGGATTCTCGCATTATCGCCTTCGCCCGTGGGGGTTACTTGGAACGAGCCGGTAGAAGCTACAAAGTCCAAACGCATACCGGCTTGCCTGTTATTAAAACGGGTGGTAAGCGATGATATGGTATCCGTTTCAAATACTCTAAAGGTATATGGTGCGTTTGTGGCGAGTGTACCAAGGTTTATATCAATAAACCTCGGCCCTGTTTCGGTTTCTGTGGAAGCTCCGGTAAAGTCTATACCGAGACCTACATGGGCGGCGGAAAAAGGGTCTCCAAGATTAATCATGGCCAAACCACTGAGCGTAGTCTGCTCATTTACGTTGATACCGCTGACTATGGGAGGTATATTGAAGGGGTTGTTGTTGTTATTGTTTGCGTCATAAATCCCAATGTTTAGCGTTGATACATTAATGCCCATGGCTCCGAGTAATGACATTGTAATTGCGTCGGTAATCTCGGGTAAAGAGCCGTCGTTAGCAGAGGCTCTGATGTTGATGGTACCATTTTCATTTAAAGTAGCGGTCATACCTGAACCGGGGCCATTTATTGCAGTCCATAGCTCTCCGAGCGTTGTATCTTCATCTATGGGTATTTGATGCCCGGCTATTGTAAAGAAGGTTGAGCCGGTTATCGCAGGGCTTGGATAACCTATATCACCCAGACGAGTATCCACGCTTAAACCGGCTATATCGCTTACATTAAATGTTGTGCCGTGAGTATGGGCAAAATTGCCTATAGTGCCTGCTTCCCAGCCCATAAAGTTTAACAGGTCGCTGTTGCCACCGATTTCTATGGTTCCGGTGAAGCCTTGGTTTCTTCTTAAAACAAATCTGCCGCCTTCGAAGTTCATAGAAACGCCGTTATCGGCTGCGTTTACCGCGCTTGTCATACTAAGGAAGGTGCTGTTTTGGTCAAGGGTTACATTTGTACCCGCAATATTTATGTTAATCGGGGTATCGAGGTCTGCGCCTGTGATGTTAAGAGCGTCAAACACATTGGAATCTGCCGTTATATCCGGGCGGAAGAAAGAGGTGCCCATTTGTGCAGTGTGTACACCCCCGCCTGCGCCTGTGCGCACGCCCGCCAGTCCCATGGCTTGCAAAACACCCCAGCCATTTGTGTCGCCGCCTGTACGTATTACGGCATTAGCACCCGTGTTGCTGGACTCCATTACAAAGTTGCCGCGCATAGAGTCGAAACGCATGGTAACGCCTGCTTCGGAGTTATTAACCCTTTCCATTACCTGCTGGATAGAATCGGTGGAGTTTATCCTGATAGCTCTGCCGTTAACTTGCAGATGGGTATAACCGGCAGAAAAGTCCACATCGTGGGCAAGGATAGTCCTTATGCTATGGCTGGTATTAAGGTTGCCGCCATGGTCTACGTCGCCGCGTATCGTATCGCCTTGTGCGGCTTGCGCTACACGAATATTAAAATTGCCTACCTGTGAGTTTGCCCCGGCGTGTACGGATATACCGTTTGTACCACCCGTGCCGGTATTAGTAATGCTGCCACGCATGGTATTCCATGTATTGGGGTTTGTAATAGAGCCTTCTCGCAAGAAGTCCAAGTTTTGTGTACGAAAGTCATTTGTACGCGTAATAACACTGCGCAAAGACTCCTGACGCCACTGAATCATAGTGCGTCTGCGTGTCAAGCGTTCCATTCTCATGTTTTCCGCTCGCATTAGGTTGTTTACCATTGCCTGCGTATCCATGCCGGATGTTAGACCTGTAAACCTCATAGGGCTAGAATTCATATAGTCCACCTCTACTTCTATATATTTTATGATATAATATTCTCTAACAGTTTATCGGCATTTTCCGCATAAAATTTAACATTAATTTATTAGGGATGATTTGTATGAATAAAAAAACATTAAACGCGCTGGAATTTCCTAAAATAATAGACATGCTGGTACAGCGTGCGTCGTCGCCCATGGGGAAGAAACGCTGTGCAAAAATCCTCCCCATGACGCGCCTTGATGATATAACCCGCGCCCAAAACCAAACCACGGAGGCGGCGGGAATGATATTAAAAAAAGGCAGCCTGCCCCTGGGCGGAATAAGCGACATCACATCCGCACTAACCCGAGCTTCTGCAAACGGCACACTAACAGCGGAAGAACTCCTGCAAATAGGCGAATGCCTATACGTCTTCAAAAAAGTAACTTTGTACGGAGCCTCGGATGGCGCGGGAAACGCTCGCTCCGCTCGCTGCGCCTTGGATGAAAATGAAAAAAGCGCGCTAGCCCTGTATTTTCAAGGCCTAACCCCAAACGAGCCACTG
>WQRQ01000082.1 GCA_009786685.1 Defluviitaleaceae bacterium | reverse complement strand
AAACAACGAAATCGTAGGAAGGAAATCCTACACCTATACCCCAACAGGCTCGCTACGTAATGCAGCAGTAAATATAGGTAGCTCCGGCCACTCAATAGAATACGCATACGACGCACAGGGCAGGCTTCGCCAACAGACAGAAACAGGCGGAATAACAAAAACATATGCATATAACGCCGCCGATAATCTAACAAGTACACAAGTGGCGATAGACGGAAGAACACATGTCCACAACGTATATGAATACAACGCCGCCCAACGCCTAAGCGCGGTAAGATGGGACAATACAGCAATAACCTATGCCTACAATGCTAACGGAAGCCTAACAAACGAATGGCAAGACGGTATAATGCGTACAACGTATGCGTATAACGCCGCAAATTTAGTAACCCACATGACAAACGTAAACCTATCCACGTTTGACTACAGCTATCACTTGGACGGCAATACACAGCGCGTAACCGACACGCGAGGCGGCGGAACCCGCACAACAACATACACCTACGACGCAGCAAGACGCCTAACCCAAGAAGCGGATGTATCAACCATCCCCCAAGTCCCAAGCATAACGCGGTCATACAGCTACGACAACAGAAACAACCGTACGTCGATGGTGGTAACAGGTGCGGAAAACCACACGGTAAACTACACCTACGACCTAAACAACCGTATGCTAACAGAAGCCGGTAGGCCGTTTACGTATGACAACAACGGCAACCAGATAACGGCAGTAGTAAACGGAGCAACAGAAACACGAAGGTACAACGCGTATAATCAGTTAATAGCCTCTACCTTTGGAGGAGCCGATTACTTTTACCGAGCAGACGGATTACGCCATGTAAAAGCCGCCCCCGGAACATTAGGGCATATATGGGACGGAGAAAACGTGGTACTGGAGCTTGACGGCGGAAGAGGCGGCAGCATAAGAGGCCGATACAACAGAACGCCAAACGGAAAGCTGATAAGCAGCCCACAGAACGGTAGGTATATATACAACGCTCGGGGAGATATAGTACAACGTGTCGATAACAACGGAAATGTAGTAAGCAACTACCACTACACAGCATTTGGCATGGAGGCTGCCCCAAGCACAAACAACGCAAACCCCTNCCGCCACAACGGTGAGTATTGGGACGCTCATAGAGACGAGTACTACCTAAGAGCAAGAAGCTACAACCCAAGGACAGGGCGTTTTACACAAGCCGACACGTTTTGGGGTATTCATAACATGCAACGTAGCCCCCTAGCGATTTTGCAAGCCGCGAACCTATATGTTTACACCATGAACAATCCAATAAGATGGGTTGACCCGTGGGGCTTGGCGGCTAGGCCAAGTGCCTCAAGTGGGAGAATATATGTAATGGGGGCAGATGGCGTTGCGCGCCCGCTGGATTTATCTCGACCTGTTTATATTACAGATGGCCATACAACGGTTCAACGAGACCCAACCCAATCTGTTACCATTACAGCTGGACACACGACTGTAACGCACCCCAATATGGTTGTCGGGTCACATGCGGCACATACGCCATTTTTCTCGTTAGATATTGCCATTCTTGCATGGGGAAATACTTTTAATCCGCAAACGACGCGGCATGTAAGTTGGTACTCGTGGCTTTTAGAACACAGAAATACGGGTATGTTTACATTTGGCACGGCTGTTAATACCGGTGCGGCTATGATGGCTCAACGACATGCGAGCTATACAAGAGTTGGCGCGGTTCACACTCATCCATCCATCATGGGTATGGACTCATTTACCGGTCGTTACATTGATCCTCAAACGGGAAGATATGCCGGAGATGGCCTTTTTGCGAGGACTAGCAGAGTGCCAATATTCTTAATAAGATCGGGTGGGGGCGTCCGGCGGCTGGATCAATATTGGCAAGATGGAACATACCTTTATACGTTTGGTATTATGCGAGGAAGAATACGAAATGATTCCCCTCATGTAACTGTAATGCCTTGGACTACAACAAGAAGGTAAAAGGAGAATTTGGCTATGAAACGTAAATTTCTGGCATATATGATATGTTTAATCATTGTATTTTCCACATTCATACCTACGTGCGAAGCAGGAGCCAGTGAAAATGAACCACAAAGCGGGTTTACCATTTCTGCATCAGGTCAAACAAGTTTTGCAATACAAGCCGACGGTCATTTGTTAACGTGGGGGAGCGGCATTGTTAGATACGAAAGCGGCAGAATTCGCTTCTACAGCAGAACAGTTCCCGAAATAAAAATGGAAGATGTTATTGCTGTATGCGCAAGATGGACGCACATTATGGCAATCCGAGCCGATGGAAGCCTATGGGGATGGGGCGATAATATATACGGTGAACTGGGGGATGGCACAACCGTAACTTCAGACAGCCCTGTAAAAATAATGGACGATGTGGTCGCTGTTTCAACAGGCTTTTTGCGTACAATGGCAATAAGAGCTGATGGAAGTTTATGGGCATGGGGTATGAATTCTTGTCCTATGTTACAGGATGTCGGTGTGCTGGGGGACGGCACTGCAATAGACAGACACAGGCCGGTAAAAATAATGGAGGATGTTGTCTATGTTTCTTCGGGTGGAGGGCATACAATGGCAATCCGAGCCGATGGCAGTCTTTGGGGCTGGGGCTCAAACGTTTTCGGCGCGCTAGGAGACGGCACTACCACAGGACGTAATGCACCTGTAAAAATAATGGAGGATGTAATTGCCGTTTCAGCAGGGGAACTGCATACAATGGCAGTAAGAGCCGATGGAAGCCTTTGGACTTGGGGGAGTAATGCATGGGGTGAACTTGGAGACGGAACCACTATAGACCAATATGTTCCCATAAAAATAATGGAAGATGTAATTTATGTTTCGGCATGGTTGGGCGTTTCAATGGCAATTCGAACCGATGGCAGTTTATGGGCTTGGGGTGTCAATGAAACCGGACAACTTGGAGATGGGACGCATATAGAAAGACATGTCCCAGTGAGAATAATGGAAGATGTAGTAGCTGTTTCGACAGGTGGGCCTCTGCAACCGCATTTAACGGGGCATACACTTGCAGTCCGTAGTGACGGGAGTTTGTGGGGATGGGGTTTAAATCAATATGGCCAACTGGGAGTCGAGGCAAGCATGTATAGGAATACCCCTGCAAAAATAATGGACAACGTAATGCTACCCGGCGTTGCATATCCAACACTTTTACCCGATACACAAGCTTTGCGCTTTGCCATTGGCAGCACCTACTTTTTCCATAATAGCACAACCCGTCAAGCGGAGGTCGCTCCGTTTATCAGCCAAAACCGAACGATGATTCCTCTACGCATTATAGCGGAAGCACTTGGCGCGAAAGTGGATTGGGATAACACAAATAGAACGGTAATCATCACTCGAAACGGGGAAACGATAAAATTAATCGTTGATGTGCCATTGCCCGATAATATGGGTACGCCAATTATTGTAAATAGTTTAACTTTCGTTCCAGCGCGGTATGTGTCCGAAAAACTTGGCGCATCTGTCCGCTGGGACGGGGCAGAAAATGCCGTTTATATTTATCGGTTATTTTAGGCATTATCATCCGCTAGGACGTGGACATACGCATATTTGGTTTTTTCAATAAGGTTTTTAAAATCTTATGAAGCTCAAATAATTGAAAATTTTAAAATAACTAGGAGGTAGGTTTATGCTGTTAGCGGTATGTTTTGACGCAGGTTCCGATATAATTGAAGTGCCTGAATTTATAGGTGCAAATGCCGAAGATTACAGGGGGCAATTTCTTGTATGGCTTTGTGATAAAAATAATAACCATGATTATTGGATTTGCAAAGACGGTGACAAATGGGGACTTTCTTATCGCTCTGACGCCTTGGTTGAATGGTTAAATTCATTTCCTTTATCCGATAACGATGAAAAGGCAAGGATAATCGTGACTTTCGTTTGGGAGTATAACGAAGATATCCCAAGTATCTTTTTTTAGCAGAATGGTTACCTTATTTATTTAAGAATGACAGGGCAAATGTACTAAAAAAGTTTTAACCGGTGGAAAATTATCACTGGTTAAAACTTTACATACCGACTTACAAATTTACAAATCAAGGAGGATTTTTATGAGCGTTGTTTCTTATATATCATTTCCACGTGAGGTTGATACATCTGCACTTGAAGATGGTATGGCGGCACTGAAATCATATAAAATTGGTGAGCTAACATGGGGAGAATACGGAAAAAGGATAGTCCGTAGTCCTTCCGGTATGGAGGGGACACTAATTGATTGCAATGAATTAATAGAAAAAGGAATTTTTATTCATGGACTTGCGGTGCGGGATGATTCCGAGGGTGCTACATTTAAAAGTTGTTTCAAAAATAAGTATATATACAAATTTTGGGGCGGCTTAGGTTATGGTATTTCACAACACACACCTGTTAGTATGTATGAAGAATCCGAGTTCATATCTAATTATGTGAGGGCTAATCTTATTGAGACTGAATTATGCCGAAAACAGCTACGCGATTTATTAATCCACAATCTGCATGAAGGGGAGTTTGCAGAAATTTACACTGACTTTGTCCACGATACGGATTTCAATTTCGGGCCTCCTTTAAACGAGTTAATTCTTACTACCGATGACATACTATTTTCAAGCGAGCTATGTCTTGACGAAAGGTTAAGAGTAGAAATTAGACGTTGATTTTGAGTGTGTGTCGGCAAATCAAAACGGAGCTGTCTTGCTTTTATTAACAAGACAGCTCCGTTACATACAAACTTACAAATTGCAGCAAACATTTGACAAACGGCGGATTTGAAGCATACACCTACAATAACACACAAAACACAGTGACACACAGGACAGCACTTGACGTACAGTATGTATACAGCTGCAATTTATTATATAAGGATGTGATTAGTAGTGAAATGTAAATTTGTTATATGTTTTCCTATTTTACTTGCGATTTTATCTTCGGCGATTTTTGCTTATGGAATTAATCCATGCAATATGACGGATGGTTTTGGGGTTATTTCGGCGGGGGACGCAACAAGTTTTGTAATTAAGTCCGATAACAGTTTATGGGCATGGGGTAGAAATCATGTAGGTCAGCTTGGTGACGGAACCACCACTGACCGACATACCCCTGTTTGGATAATGGATGATGTTATTGCCGTCTCGTCCGGTGGATTTCATACGGCAGTAATCAGAAGTGATGGCAGTCTTTGGATTTGGGGCTCAAATTCGCACGGTGTTATTGGTGATGGCACCACAGAAAATCGACACTCCCCCGTTAAAATAATGGATGATGTGGTTGCGGTTTCTGCAAGCGGTGCTGCTACAATGGCAATACAAAGTGATGGGAGCCTATGGGCTTGGGGTCTAATCCGACTTGAGGGAGATTTGGGGCGTGATTTATCATCATATACCCCACTTAAAATAATGGAAGATGTCGTTGCTGTTTCTGCCAATGGAGAGCATGTTATGATAATCAAATCCGATGGTAGCCTATGGGGTTGGGGTACAAATATTTCCGGGGAACTGGGGGATGGCACTACCGGCACAAGAAGGCAAATACCCATAAAAATCATGGAGGATGTCGTTGCAGTTTCCGCAGAAACCAGAGGACGCACAAAAGCAATCAGAGCCGATGGTAGCCTGTGGGCGTGGGGAGCAAATAATTTCGGCATTCTTGGAAATGATTCTGTCGCGGAGAGGTATTTATACCCTGTAAAGATTATGGATGAGGTTGTTTCTGTTTCAACGTCAAGTAACCATACAGTTGCAGTTAGGACAGATGGTAGCCTGTGGGTATGGGGAGCTAATTGGGCACTCCGCTCCGATAATCCGTGGTTGGTGGACGGATTCCCATTTCCACATATACCAACCATGATAATGGGCAATGTTGCCGTAGCTTCCGCAGGGGGAATAGGGTGGATTGGGAGAGAGACACATCACACAATTGTACTACGAACTGATGGGAGCCTATGGACATTTGGAGAAAATGAGGATGGCCAACTGGGAGACGGAACTATTGCGAGACGAAACGAGCCTGTAAAAATTATGGATGGCGTAATGCTCCCAAATAACATGGAGCCTGTCGCAGCTCTCCCGCCACCGATTATTCCGGTTGACGTGTTGGTGGACGATGTGCCGAGATTCACTACTGCTACGGCCTATCCGGTCACAGACACAATTGTCGTAAATGGTGAAGATGTCATATTCCAAGTATACAGGATTTACGGGCTGAATTTTTATAGTATTCGCGAATTCGCATACATTCTAAGCGGCACATCAGCCCAAATTAATGTGGTATGGGATGATGAAAACAGCGCGATTGTGATAACCACCGGGCAACCGTATGAGAATATAGGTGGTGAAAGGGTAAATACAAGCTCGGAAGCAAAAACCGCCCAACGAGCAGTTGCCGCCGTTTTCTTAAACGATACAGAACTGCAACTAATTGCCTTTAATATAGGCGGAAATAATTTTTTCAGTCTCACCGACATTGTGGAGAACTTAGATTTATTCGTGGATTGGTGTGACGAAATAGATAATATAGTCATAAACACACCGGATTTCCGATAACGGCGAATTGGGGTAACATGCAAAGGGGCGCGGCCTCCGTCAAAATGACGGGTGGTCGCGCCCTTGTTTGTTGGTTTTGTTTTATTCACGGATTTGAGGTGCGGGAAGATATCAATGATTCCACCTTTTTAAAAAAGATGTTTGCAAATGTAAGGTAAAATATGTTAAACTATATTTAGCTACGAGAGCGTAGCGACCGCGAGGTGGGTGGAACCACCAAGCGGTGAGCGTAGGGATTAGTGACATCACCTACCACACATGGGTAAACCCATCACTACAACAGCAGTTTAACATTTTTAATGCCGTGTTTCAAGAATCAGCTCCTATTAATGTTGTAGATGTGGGTACGTATTATTATGGTTTTTATTTTGATACCCAAGGTGCGTAGGTGATGGCAGGATTTTTCTGCCTTCCCTGCGCACCTTTTTATATAGGCAACCCACGGCGGGGAGTGACGTGGAAGGCTTCCCCCGTGGGTGTTGCCGGTTACAGCGAATATGGAGGAGTTTTTGAATGATCACTCTGTATATTATCCCCGCCATTCCCTTTTATTATAACTCGCCTATTTATTTAACGCAATATTTTTAGTTTGCTGTAAACAATGTGCGGACTACCCGTTTAACCTAAGTTTTGACGTGTTGCCGGCTAGTCCGCTACCACACTGTGTATGTAAAGTCTATATCACCCGTATTTCATAGACATATAGCCCATCTGTGCGGGTGATTCTTACCAGAGTTACATATTCAAAAAGCACGGTGAGGTTTTCTCGGTGTTGGCCTGCTACGGTTAGGTCGTCGGTGGTTGCAAGCAAAATAAGCTCTCCGTTGCTGTAGTCAATCCGCGAAAGCTCCGCGTTAATCGGCAGGGAAAACGTAATAAAATCCAACCACTCACTGTTAAAGTCGGTGCCTGTGATTTCGGATATGTAGGCGTATAGTTCTCGCAGGGTGCGTAATTCTTCGGCGGCTTTGGTGGGGGCTTCGTCTAAGGCGGAGATTTTTTCGCTTAGCGTACGGGAATGCTCTCGCGTTCGTTCGGTTTGTGCGTTCACGTGCAAAACAAATAACCCGAGCAGCAAAAAAATAGCTATCTGCACGAGTGCCAAAATTATGATTAATCTTCTGTGAGCCTTGGCTTTTACTGCCCAATTCGGCATTAAATTAATATGTTTTTTCATGCAATTTGTTAATCCTTATATCATAAGGTTAAGGTTTCCGTTGCCGTTTAGAGAAATGTTAGCGGGGCGTGTTGCGTCTTCCAGCATTCTTTGTAGGATGTTCATGCGTAGTGAGCCTTCTTCTTCCTGTGACATTAGGTCGCGGATGGCGGTTAAGTGCTGATTTTGCATGGTTTGTGACGCCGAGGTTTGGATATTGTTTAGCATGTTTGATACTCGTCCGCCGCCTATACGCTGTACGTCGGCTAAGTGCGACGCCATTAGACTGCCGCTTGGGTCTACTCGACCGGCGACCTCGCGGCGCAGTATACGCTCTTGCAGCTCTTGCTGGGTTAGGCCGTTTGTGTTGCGGTGAGTGTAACCACGCCATGTGGTGTATTCCGGTACATAGTTTGGGTTGTTTGCATTGCATACGTCCATGTTTAAATTCCTCCTTTTGGGGTTTTTTCCCATACATATGTATCGGCATAATAGTGAGGGTTTTTAACGGTTTTGTCGCGAATTGAAAAAAAATTTAACAAACTCCTCCTTGCAATTTCTGCCGAATTAACTATAATCGTAAGAATATATGTATATTATAGTGTGAGGAGGCGGGTGCGATGGAACAAGTTGTAAAAGACACATATGATACCTTAATAAAAACAATAAGAAAATACCGCCCCGGCACCTCATTAAAGCTAATTGAGGACGCCTTTAAAATGGCGTACGAAGGCCATATCGACCAGCGTCGAAAAACAGGCGAGCCATTTATATTGCACCCGCTTTCTGTGGCGATTATTTTGGCGGAAATCCGTACGGATTTGGAATCCATAGCGGCGGGCATTTTGCACGATGTAATAGAAGACACAGAATATACAATGGACGATATAGAAGCCCGCTTTGGCGAAGACGTAGCACTGCTCGTAGGCGGGGTTACTAAAATCAAAAAGGTCGAATACGTCTCAAAAACCGACCGCCAGGCAGAAAACTATCGTAAGATGTTCTTCCACATGTCGCAGGATGTGCGGGTGCTTTTGGTAAAAATCGCAGACCGCCTGCATAATATGCGCACGATAGACGGGCATTCTTCTGAGGAAAAGCAGAAGCAAATCGCACAGGAAACCCTTGATATCTACGCGCCCCTTGCACATCGCCTGGGCATAGCAAAGCTACGCTACGAACTGGAAGACCTCGGCTTTAAATACACAAACCGCAAGCTATACGACGAGCTAAAAAAGAAGGTAGAAATAAAACAATCCGAGCGACAAACAATCGTAGAAAACCTAATGGAAGAAATCCGAGAACGACTACGCGAAGACGGAATCCTTGCCAAAGTGGAAGGTCGCGCAAAACGCTTTTACAGCACACACAAAAAAATGATAAGCCAAAACAAAACACTGGAGCAGCTCTACGACCTTTACGCAATCCGCGTTCTTGTGGACGACTCCAACCAGTGCTACGAGGTTCTCGGGCGTCTGCATGAGATGTACACTCCCATCCCCGGGCGTTTTAAGGACTATATCGGGATGAAAAAGCCCAATGGCTATCAATCACTCCACACAGGGCTGATGTCGCAGGGTGTACTTTTTGAGGTGCAGGTGCGCACGATGGAAATGCACGCCGTAGCCGAGTACGGCATAGCCGCACACTGGCGTTACAAAGAGGGCGGCAAAGCAGCAAAGGACAAGTGGCTGCAAGAAATCATGGACTGGCAACGTACAATGAGCGACGGCGACGAGTATCTCGACGCGCTTAAAATGGACTTAAATGCATTCCAAGAGCATATCTATTGCTTTACCCCACGGGGCGAAATCGTACAACTCGTAAGCGGCTCGTGCGCAATCGACTATGCATATTCCATACATTCTGCCGTAGGCAACCGAATGACGGGCGCACGCGTAAACGGCAAAATAGTACCCGTAGACCATATGCTAAACACGGGCGACCAAGTAGAAATAATCACAAGCCAAAACACAAAAGGCCCAAGCCGTGAGTGGCTGAGAATAGTAAAATCAAACACCGCCCGCACAAAAATCACCCAGTGGTTTAATAAAGAAAGCCGCAGCGAAAACATAAAAAAAGGCCGCGACGCACTGGAACAAGCGGCAAAGCTCGAGGACATAACAGTAGATGAGCTTTTGGCGGACAAGCGCGACCTCGACCTTTTGGAGCGTTTCAATTGCAAAAACCTCGACCAGCTATACGCAATGATAGGTGTGGGCGGGCTAAAGGAAAAAATAGTAGTCCACCATCTTATGCGTGAATACGAAAAGACCCTTCCGCCGCCAACCGACAACGAGCTTATCCAAAGCCTGATAGACAGCAGCGGCAAGGTAGAAAAACACAAGCTGGGCAGCGGCATAGTAGTAAAAGGCATAGGCGATACACAGGTACGCTTTGCAAAATGCTGCGGCCCCTTACCCGGCGACGAAATACTGGGCTTTGTAACACGCGGGCGCGGCCTAACCGTACACCGAACGGACTGCATAAACATTCTGCACATGGACGAATTTGACCGCCGCCGATTAATCGAAGCACAGTGGCAAACCGACCCCAAAAAAGAACTAAGCTTCCATACGGAAATGCGGATAACAGGCGACGACCGCGACGGCCTTTTGGCCGATGTCTCACGGATTCTTTCTGACGAAAAAATAAAAATAAGAACAATGAACGCCCGCACAATACAGTCCGAAGCCGTATTTGTAATAGGCATGGAAATCGCCAGCGGAGAGCAGCTAAACGCCCTAACAAAAAAAATCAACAACGTCCCCGGCGTCGGCGAAGTCACAAGGGTAAGCTCGTGATAACTTGCATATGCCGACACGGATATATAAACGAAGTGCAAGTAACAGCCCAAGTTTTTTTCCCAAACGAAAAATTTGCGTTTGCGGAAGAAATCACAAACGACGGATACACGGTAGTATCACACTTGGAAAACGCGACCATTTATAAAAACGGCACAGAGGTTTCCCGATTTTCGTTTACAGGGGAAGCTCGCTCGCTAAACCCACGCAGGGTGGTAATGCTTTCGATATACCACGCGCTGCAAAAAGCCGTGCCGACAATTGCCCCGTGGGGCGCGTTAACAGGAATCCGCCCGTCGAAGCTGGTACGCGAATGGATGGACAATAGCTACACCGACACCGAAATTTTAAACGAGCTAAGCAACCCATACAACGTAAGCGCGGAAAAAGCCGCCCTAGCCCTACAAGTAGCCAAATCCGAAAAGCAAACAGAAAAGAAAATCCGCGACACAGTAGGAATATATATAAGCGTACCATTTTGCCCCTCGCGTTGCATATACTGCTCATTTAACATAAGCCAAAAGCCCGCAAGCGATAAGTTTATAACGGAGTATGTAGACACACTAATCACAGAAATAAAAGAGAAAGCCCCCATACCGGAAAATGTTTCTTCCATCTATATAGGCGGAGGCACGCCGACCTTCCTAAATGAAAACCTGCTGGAACGCTTGCTGTATGCGGCCTGCAACGCTTTTTTCAAAATCATCCGGACATGTGAATTTACGGTAGAAGCCGGCCGCCCCGATACCATCACCGCCGAAAAACTACGGCTTTTGCGCAAATACGGCGTAAACCGTCTGGCAATAAACCCGCAAACTCTAAACGATACCACGCTGCAAGCGATTGGCCGCAACCACACCGCCGCAGATTTCTTTACCGCATTTAACCTCGCCCGCGAAATCGGCTTCGAATGCATAAACGCAGACATAATCGCAGGCCTACCGGGAGAATCCCCCGACGACATGCACCGCAACATGGAAGCCCTGGCAAAACTAACCCCCGAAAACATCACAATCCACACCCTATCAGTAAAACGCGCCTCGCGGCTAAACGAACAAGGCGTAGGAGCTTGCGCAGGGCAAGATATAGAGACAATGCTATCCGCAGCGTCGGCGGCGTGCGCAGACATGGGACTTAACCCATACTACCTATACCGCCAAAAAAACACGGTAGGCCTACTAGAGAATGTAGGCTACAGCCTACCCACCCACGAATGCCTATACAACGTAGGCATGATGGCCGAAGTCCAATCAATCATAGGCTTGGGCGCAGGAGCAGTCACAAAAAACGTCGTAGGCTCACACATAACCCGTAAATTCAATCCAAAAAACCCCGACGTCTATATATCCCGTCGCAAACGATAGGGGTCAAGGGGGCTGCGTCCCCTTGCAGGGTATTGGGACAGCGTCCCAAGGTCTTAAATCTTTTGACTTTAAAGGAGACTAAATTATGATACAAGCACCAAGAGGTACACAGGACGTATACGGCGAGGACATGAAAGTCTGGCGCTTGATTGAGGATAATATCCGTAAGCTGACCGACACATACGGATACAGCGAAATCCGTGTCCCAATTTTCGAAAATACGGAGCTATTTTTGCGTGGGGTAGGGGATACAACGGATGTTGTGCAGAAGGAGATGTATACGTTTGAGGATAAGGGCGGACGGAGTTTGACGTTGAGACCGGAGCAGACTGCGGGTGCGGCAAGGGCTTATATTGAGCGCGGGATGCATAATCAGCCGCAGCCTACGAGGTTGTTTTATATAGGGCCTTGCTTTAGGTATGAGAGACCGCAGGAGGGAAGGTTTAGGCAGCACTATCAGTTTGGTGTTGAGGTTTATGGTGCGGCGGGCTTTGCTACGGAGGCGGAGGTAATTTCGCTGGGGTGGGAGCTGCTTTCTGCGTTGGGTGTGGAAGGGGTTTCTGTTCATATTAATAGTATTGGTTGCCCGGATTGTCGGGCGGTTTATCATTCTAATTTGAAGGCGTTTTTAGGCGAACGGAAAGAGGCCTTGTGCGGACTTTGTGCGGAGCGTTTTGAAAAGAATCCGCTAAGGGTGCTGGATTGTAAGAATCCCGAGTGTAAAAAGCTGCTGGAAAATGTGCCGAGCGTGCTGGATGCGTTGGATGATGAGTGCAAAGCCCATTTTTGGGGCTTGAAGGATTTGCTTTCTCGTATGGGGATTCCGTTTGTTGTGGATTCTAAGGTGGTGCGTGGGTTGGATTATTATACACGCACGGTTTTTGAATTTATTAAAAATGAGATGACGGTGATTGGCGGTGGCAGGTATGATGGTCTGATTTCGCAGGTTGGCGGAACGGCCACGCCGGGGATTGGTTTTGGTATGGGAATCGAACGGCTTGTGCTTCTTTTGCAAAAGCAGGGGACGTTGCCCGAGATTTGTAATGCACCGGAACTTTTTATCGGCGGCATGGGTGA
>WQRQ01000081.1 GCA_009786685.1 Defluviitaleaceae bacterium | reverse complement strand
CGGCAGGATTCACCCTACCCGCATAGAAGAAATGGTAGAAAAAGCCCGCCGAGAAGTCGATGTACAAATAAAAGAAGAGGGCGAAGCCGCCACCTTCGAAACAGGCGTACACGGTATCCATCCCGAGCTTACACGCCTTTTGGGTAAAATGAAATTTCGTACAAGCTATGGCCAAAACGTGCTTAAACACTCCATGGAAGTGGCCTACCTCTGTGGACTCGTAGCAGGCGAGCTTGGCGCAGATATTGCCCTCGCAAAACGCGCAGGCCTACTCCACGACATAGGAAAATCCGTAGACCACGACATGGAAGGCTCTCACGTATCCATAGGTGCAGCCCTATGTAAAAAATACAAAGAATCCGACCTGATTATAAACGCAGTAGAAGCCCACCACGGCGACGTAGAACCCACAAACATCATTGCAGTAATCACCCAAATAGCCGACGCAATCAGCGGCTCACGCCCCGGCGCACGCCGCGAAACACTGGAATCCTACATTAAACGCCTGCAAAACCTCGAAGCCATAGCAGACGGCTTTGACGGCGTAGAAAAATCCTTCGCAATACAGGCAGGCCGCGAGCTGCGCATAGTAGTGTTCCCCGACGAAGTATCCGACGCAGAAATAACCCTACTCGCACGCGACATAGCCAAACGCATAGAAAACGAGCTGGAATATCCCGGCCAAATAAAAGTAAGCCTAATCCGCGAAACACGCGCAATCGAATACGCTAAGTAAGTGCCAAGCCCAAATGTCAAAGTCTTTTGAAGGGGGTTTGGGGGAAACTTTTCTCCAGAAAAGTTTCCCCCAAGGTCTTACTTACACTCTTTAAAGCTGTCGCACTCTGTGTCGCAGCAGTTTTGAGGGTTTGGTGTGGTGCAACCTACGGTTATGTCTGTGAGGTTGCAGTGATTTGCTTGGTCGTTGTGTTCGCAACGTTTTACGCTACAGTTAATCATGGTTTTCCTCCTTGGATGGTCGCGTAGTCTGTGCGCGACATGTGATGGATTTATTTTTACCGGGATAATGCGAAAATATGTAAAGAATTTTGGGGGCGCGTTATGGAATTGAAAAAACATGTAAGAGATATTCTTGATTTTCCTATTCCGGGAATCCTTTTTCGGGATATTACCACTGTACTTAAAGAGCCGGACACGCTGAAGGCGGCTGTTGACGAGATGGCTGCGTTGCTGGATGGTGTGGAGTTTGACGCTGTTTTGGGGCCGGAGTCTCGCGGATTTATTTTTGGTATGCCTTTGGCCTATAATTTGGGCAAGGGCTTTGTTCCTGTGCGCAAGTTGGGCAAGCTTCCCGGCGAAACTGTGCAAAAAAAGTATGACTTGGAGTATGGCTCGGCTGTTATCGAGATTCATAAGGATGCGGTGACTAAGGGTAAGCGTTTTGTGCTTATCGACGACTTGCTTGCTACGGGCGGCACGGCTAAGGCCACTGTTGAGTTGGTGGAAGAAATGGGAGGCGTGGTAGTTGCTTCTGTTTTCTTTATCGAGCTTGAAGACTTAAAGGGCAGGGAAATACTTAGCGGCGATGTTCGTTCGCTTTTGAAATACTAGGCTGCGGGCCAATCAAAAAAAAGGAGTGGTAATTGTGAAAACACTTAACGTCGGTTATTTACCTATCATCGACCATCTAATCTTAGGTATGACCAAAGAAAAAGGGCTGCAAAAATCCGAGCTAAACATCGTTAAAAAATTCGGATGGAACGAAATCGGAGAAGCTATGAAATCCGGTGAGATTGACATAGCATTTATGCTCGCGCCTTACGCCATGGATATGTATTATTCTGAAAAGAATATTAAATTACTGCTTCTTAGCCACCGCGACGGTAGTATTGTTGTAGCAAACAAAGCCGCAAACATCAGCAGCCTTTCAGATTTTAAAGGCAAAACCGTGCTTATTCCCTTCCAGGCCTCCATGCACCATGTTCTTTTGCATAAACGCTTGCAGGAGGAAGGCATTTCCGTAGGTATCGGTAAGGATGTTACCACAGAAGTAGTTGCGCCGGGGCAAATCCCGATGATGATTGAGTACGACCCCGATGGTTTTATCGCGGGCTATATAGTAGCAGAGCCTTTCGGAACAATGGTTGTTAACAACGGGCTTGGTAATGTGATGAGCCTTTCCAAAGAAATCACAGCCGACCATCCATGCTGCGCCGTGGTTGTACGCGACAGCCTCATAAAAGAAAACCCCGACGTTATACAAGAATTTATATCTGCCCTCGTAGATGCAGGTAAGTCCGTATACGCAAACGTGGAAAGCACAATAAAAACAGCCGTAGACTTCCTCGGCCAACCCGAAGCAGTCGTTAGCGCAATCCTCAAAGACCCCAACCGACGCGTTTCCATGGATAAACTCATGCCAAAAGCAGAAGAATTTACCTATATCCAAAATTATCTCATGGATACCGTATCAACTCCGGCTCTTTCGGGCAAAATTAATGTTGATGAGTTCTTGGATTTATCGTTCGCTACAGCAGCGGGCGCACAGTAGGATAAAAGAAAAACCAAACCCCCTTTCAAAAGACTTTGACGTTTGGGAGGGGATTTTTTGATTGCTAAGATTAGGGCTGTGGACGCCCTTAGGTGTGGTGTTGTTGTTGGGCTTAGTGGGGGTGCGGATTCTGTCGCGCTCTTGTTTGCGTTGCTGGAGGTTTTGGGTGGGGGCGTTTATGCTGTGCATGTTAATCATAATATGCGCGGGGAGGCGTCCGATGGTGATGAGGAGTTTGTGCGGGAGCTGTGTGGGCGGTTGGGCGTGCCGCTGAAGGTTGTGGCGGTTAGCTTTGATAGGTTTAGTGAGGAGGCTGCACGAGAAGCTCGGTATGCGGCATTTGAAATTACGCGGGTGGAGTTTGGGGCGGAGTGTATCGCGGTGGGGCATAATTTGGATGATAATGCGGAGACGGTTATTATGAATTTATGCCGTGGCGCGGGTTTGAAGGGGCTTTGTGGGATTCCGGCGGTTAATGGGCGGGTTGTTCGGCCTTTGATTGATGTTACGCGTGGTGAGATTGAGGAGTTTTTGCTTGAGAAGGATATTGAATACAGGCATGACACGAGCAATGCGGGTAATGATTTTACGCGTAATCGGGTGCGTAATTTAGTGATTCCTGTTTTGGAGCGGGAGGTAAATTCTAGTGCGCGGGCGGTGATTGCTAAAAATGCGTCGGGTTTACGTGATGACGAGGATTATTTGCATGGTGTGGCTTTGGAGGCTTTTGAACGGGGTGTTTCTGGCGGGGAGAGGCTGGGACTTTGTGTGTGGCTGTTGTTGGGGCTGCATGTTGCGATTGCAGGCAGGGTTGTGCGTGTTGCAATATCGGAGGTTTTAGGCGGGGCGGCGGTTGATATTTCTGCGGCGCATGTTGCCGATGTTTTGCGGCTGGCTCGGGAGGGGCATTCCGGGCGGCGGATTTGTTTGCCGGGGGTTGTTGTTTCTCGCGAATATGATGTATTATTTTTTTCGGCTGATTATGAGGAGTATGCGGGGTTTTCTTATGCTTTGGCGGAGGATTCTTCCACTTTTGTTTCGGAGATTTCTGCGGATGTTTCTATTTCTTATGATGAGGCGCGGACAGGGTGTACTAAAGCATTTTCTTGTGATAAAATTAGAGAGCCTTTGTTTTTGCGCACCCGTTTGCCCGGTGATAGGATTTCTTTTAAAAATAAAGACGGGCGCGTGTTTACAAAAAAATTGCAGGATTATTTTACGGATGAGAAAATTCCTAAAAGTGAGCGGGACAGAATGCCGCTTTTGGCGCATGGCAGTGATATTTTGTGGGTGATTGCCACAGGACGTGTTAACGCTAGATATGAGGCCGACGCGGGCGAAAAATTATATATTACTTTAGAGGGTGAAAATTTTGAATGAGACTATAGAAGTGCTTATTGGTGAGGAAGAGATTTCTCGCCGCGTTAAGGAAATCGGTGCGCAGATTACCAAGGATTATGCGGGCAAGGCGGTTACTTTGCTTGGGACTTTAAAGGGCGGGGTGATTTTTTTGGCCGACCTTGCGCGGGAAATTAAGTTGGATGTTTTTATGGAATTTATCAAGGTATCCAGCTATGGCAACGAGTCGGAATCCGCAGGCAAGGTTAAACTCGAGTACCCCGAAAAGGCGGATTTGGCGGGCAAACATATAATAATTGTTGAGGATATCGTGGATATGGGATATACTGCAAGCTGGTTGTGCAATTATCTGCATGGGTTAAACCCTGCCTCTGTAAAACTTTGCGCCCTTTTAAATAAGCCCGAACGCCGCAAGGTGAAGGGTGTGGAAATCGAATACCTTGGCTTTACTATTCCCGATGAATTTGTGGTGGGCTATGGCTTGGACTATGCCCAGAAATATAGATGTTTACCCTATGTGGGGAAATTAAGAATGGAGTGACGTTTACGTGCAGCAGCATACCAGGAGCTTTACGCTTCTTATTTTAATGGCTTTGGTGATTTTTTTCTTTGTTACCGCGCTTCAGCGGCTTACGCCTACCATGCCGCAGGACCCTTATACCTACGCGCATTTAATGCAGGATTTGGCGGACGGGCGGGTTAGGAATATCACGGTTACGCCTACCAATGACGTGCAAAATGTAGGTATTGCCGAGGTTGAGTTGCCCGGTGGGCAGATTAGGACGGTTCATATTCCCAGTGTTTCTGTGTTTTTGGAGCATTTGAAGACCCTTGAGCCGCCTGTTTTTCCTTCTACAAATCCACCAAACAGGCCTAGCTGGTTTGTGCAGATGTTGCCTATTTTGATGATTTCGCTTGTGTTTATGGTAATCATATTTTTTGTTATGCAGCAGGCAAACGGCGGCGGTGGCGGTCGCGCCATGAATTTTGGAAAGAGCCGCGTGCGTGTTGCCTTACAAGACCAGCGAAAGGTTACATTCGGCCAAGTCGCGGGGCTTGATGAGGAGAAAGAGGAGCTTGCGGAAATCGTTGATTTCCTGAAATCGCCTGATAAATACCATAGCATTGGTGCTAGGATTCCGCGTGGTGTGCTGCTTGTTGGGCCGCCTGGTACGGGTAAGACTTATCTTGCGCGGGCTGTGGCGGGCGAGGCTAATGTTCCGTTTTATAGTATTTCCGGCTCGGATTTTGTTGAAATGTTTGTTGGTGTGGGTGCTTCTCGCGTGCGCGATTTGTTTGAGCAGGCCAAACGTAACCCTGCCAGTATTGTGATTATTGACGAAATTGACGCTGTAGGGCGCAGACGCGGCGCAGGGCTTGGCGGCGGCCACGACGAGCGCGAGCAGACGCTTAACCAGCTTCTTGTTGAAATGGACGGCTTTGGCATTAACGAGGGCGTTATTGTTTTGGCGGCTACCAACCGTCCCGATATTCTCGACCCCGCGCTGCTGCGTCCGGGGCGTTTCGACCGCAGAATCACCGTTAACCCACCCGACGTTGCGGGGCGCGAGGCTGTTTTAAACGTCCATGCCGAGGGCAAACAATTTACCGAGGATGTTTCGCTTAAAACCGTGGCTCAAACCACCGTAGGCTTTACACCTGCCGATTTGGAAAACCTTCTCAACGAATCCGCACTCCTTGCTGCGCGTGATAACAAGACGCAAATCGACATGGAGTCCATCAAAAAGGCCTTCATAAAGGTCGCCATGGGAACTGAGAAAAAGAGCCGCGTTCGCACAGAAAAAGAACGCAAGCTCGTCGCATACCACGAAGCCGGACATGCCATCTGCTTCGAAGTCCTGCCCGATATCGACCCGACCTACGTTGTTTCCATCATCCCCACAGGCCGTGCGGGCGGCTATGTAATGCCGCTCCCCGGCGAAGAACGCGAAACATGGAGCAAAAAATATATGGAGCAGCGCATAATAAGCGGCCTCGGCGGGCGCGTTGCCGAAGAAATCGTACTCAACGACCTAACCTCGGGCGCAAGTGCCGACATAAAACAGGTAACTACCATCGCACGCGACATGGTAATAAAATACGGCATGAGCGAAACCATAGGGCCAATCCATTTCGGCAACGAAAACGACGAGGTTTTCCTTGGCCGCGACTACGGACACACACGCAACTACGGCGAACAGGTAGCCGACCAAATCGACATGGAAATAAAACGCATAGTAGAAGACGCCCACAATAAAGCAAAAGAAATAATCGAAACACACATAGAAATCCTGCACAAACTGGCAGAAATGCTCCTCGAAAAAGAACGCGTATCCGGAGAACAAGTACGTGAGATGTTCCCGCCTGGTGTGCTTGTGGAGAAGCAATGCCAGAAGGGGTTATTGGAAGCCGGGGGGACTGTTTAGGTTGAAAAGCTATGTGCTAAAACCCTTGGCGATACTTGGTATTTTAATTATAGCTTATTCCATTTTGCTAACATTGGCGTATATGCCAAACCCGAGCAGGCTCGAATACAACATCGGGTCTGCCATACATATTGTCGAAAAAGAAGGTATTTACAGGCATGTGGTATATGCTTTTTCCGGCAGGGGAAGCGAACGCAACAACGAGGTCACCGACGAAATTTTTTATGCAATCGCAGGCGAACCTGATTTTTATGCAAGGGTTGCGATGTTTGCGGAATTTTGGCACCTTTACTCCGGCACGGTGAGGTTGGATAATTTTACGGACAGAATAATGCTTGGTCAGCTTAGGAGGCAAGATGGTCTTTCCGCATTTGAAAATGCGTTTACCGGTTATTCTAGGTATTGGCATGGGTACGTTGCCGTTCTTAGACCTGTTATGGCCATTTTTGACTTTGGCACGGTTAGGTATATTGCATTATTTCATCAGACGCTTCTTATTGTCGCTGTCTCCGTTATGATTTCAAAAAGACTTGATATGATTTTTTCACTGCTTTTTGGCTTTGCTTTGGCAACATTTTCTTATAATATTTTTCCTTTTTCATTGCAGTTTTCGAGTGTTTTTTATGTTATGCTTTACGCTATGCTGATTAGCCTTTGTTTTGAAAAGCGGCTTGTCCATGATGATGCTTTGTTGCTGTATTTTTTTCTTGTTGTAGGCTCGATAACAAACTTTTTTGATTTGCTGACCGCTCCGCTTTTGACACTTGGAATACCGTTGGTTTTATGCCATACACTAAGAAACAACCATACCGGATATATATTTAAAGAAAATGTTAAAACAATCATTTTATGCTCGATATACTGGGGTGTGGGGTATGCCTTTACTTGGATTGGCAGATGGATAATATCGTATTTTGTTGACCCTGATATTCAAGTTTTTTCCGCTATAAGTTATCGTATGATTGGAACAGACGAAACCCCTTTAAGCTATGTTTTTGCTTTTGGAGGAAATATTATAACGATGTTTCCTTTTGTTTTGCTAGCGACAATTATTGTTTTGGTGGCGGTTTTAACCGGTTTTATTGTCAAAACGGGACTCTCAAAAAATCATGCCTTTAATACATCGCCGGTCTTGCTTTTATGTTTGGCTCCATATGCTTGGTTTTTTGTGTTTGCAAATCACTCGGAAGTACACTATTGGTTTACTTATCGCATACAGGCTATAGCTGTTTTTGCACTGCTTGCTTTTTTGATTAATCTTTTAAATTTGCAAAAAATAAGGATGGGGTAGTATGACTACGGTTTATTTTGTGCGGCACGCTGAGCCGGATTTTAATGTGTATGATGATTTTTCGCGCCCGCTTACGGATAAGGGGATGGTTGATTGCGCGCTTGTTACGGAGTTTTTTGGGGATAAGGGGGTTACTGTGGTGCTTTCCAGTCCTTTTAAGCGGGCTTTTGATACTGTTTTGCCTTTTGCGGAGAGTGTGGGGCTTGAAGTTCGCATTATCGAGGATTTTCGGGAGCGTAAGGTGGCTGATGAGTGGATTTTGCCTTTTGCGGATTTTACGGGTAAGCAGTGGGCGGATTTTTCTTATAAATTGGAAAACGGGGAGTGTTTGGCCGAGGTGCAGGCACGTAATGTTTCGGCATTGGAGGGCGTTTTGCGTGAGTACCGTGGTGAGACAATTGTGGTCGGGTCGCATGGCACGGCTTTGTCAACGATTATTCACCATTATGACAATACATATGGTTACGAAGGGTTTAACGCTATGAAGCGGATTTTTCCGTGGATTGCTAAGCTGGAATTTGACGATCACGACAACTGCATGGGGATTGAGAAGATTGATTTGTTTTCGCCCGTCATGCCCGATTATGAAAATTGCAAGGTGCGAACCGTTCCGCTGGGGAAGCTGAAGGCATACAAATACACGGTGATTTTTGCGCGGTATCGCGACAAGTGGCTGTATTGCCGCCACAAGGAGCGCGATGTGTATGAGACCGCAGGTGGGCGCGTGGAAGACGGTGAGAGTATGTTGGAAGCCGCTAAGCGCGAATTTTTTGAGGAGACGGGTGCGGTTAAGTTTGATATTAGGGCGGCGTTTGATTATTCTGTGCATTTGCCTAACGTATATGCCAACGGGCAGGTTTTTTTGGCGCATGTGCATGAGCTTGGCGATATGCCCGATTTCGAGATGGGAGAAGTCGCTCTTTTCGACGCAATGCCTAACAAGATGAGATTTCCTAAGATTCTTCCTGTGCTGTATTTACAAATGCAGGGTTGGATAAATATGAATATGAACAGTGCAGAGGAGCTATGCGACATCTACAACGCGCACAGAAAGCTAACGGGGCGCACTCGCAGGCGTTGTGAGCCGCTAAAAGCGGGCGAGTTTAGATTTGTGGTGTTGGTGTGGTTGCTAAACAGTCGCGGCGAATTTTTAATCACAAAACGCGCCTCAAACAAGGGCTACCCAAACATGTGGGAATGCACGGGAGGCTCGGTAAAAGCAGGCGATGACAGCCAAACCTCGGCACTGCGAGAGGTAAAAGAAGAAACAGGCCTAACGGTAAAACCCGAAAACGGTGAATTGTTGTTAAAGCGTACATTCGGCGGGCATAGCGGGGCGCATGTGGATGTATGGCTGTTCCGTCAAGACTTCGACCTGCGTGACGTAGTCCTCCAAGAAGGCGAAACAACCGACGCAAAATACGCCACACCAAACGAAATCCGCCAAATGCTAAAAGCCGGGGAATTCGTACGCACCGATTATTTAGAAGATTTACTTGCGCTTATATAATAAATATTGTAAACTCTCATGTGCGCAAAGCTCGTCCTTGGAGACGTACCCAAGTGGTTTAAGGGGCACGCCTGGAAAGTGTGTAGGTCGTTAATAGCGGCGCAGGAGTTCGAATCTCCTCGTCTCCGAAACTAGGTTGTTATATAACACCATAATTTTTAACGGCGGTTTTGCCGTATTGGTGGAATTGTAAGTACCTCACAAAAAGGGACTGTCTTGCTTTTTCTTTGCAAGACAGCCCCTCTTTTTCATTTTTTACGCTACGCTATCCATATGCGCGTTCATGTCAGCGATTAGCTTGTCGATATCTACGTTATGGCTTGCGGCTGCCATTTCGAGGCTTTTGCCGCGAGAAGACGGACAGCCAAAGCACCCAAGACCATGCGACTGCATAACAGGCACAAGACCGCTATCCAACGCCAAAGCGTCTGTGATAAGCATTTCTTTGTTTATCATATTACACCTCCTCGTTTGTAATTTTATCTAGTCAAATTTTGAAAACCGGGCCAGTATCTGAAAATTACCCTACCCTGTATCTGCTCGCGTGCCACAAAAGGGTTGCTCCAGTTGCGTGAGTCTATGGAATTGTTTCTATTATCACCTAATACAAAAAAATGATTCTCGGGGACGGTGATAAATGGCGCGGAGCCATCCGTAGGTATTGTCATGTATTCGGGAGCAGGGATGCGCGGGATGGGAAAATTACCAAAAAGGTCGCCCTGCACAAAATCATCGCGTAATGGCTCTTCTCTTCCGTTAACAAATACGCTGCCGTCTATTATGGTAATTTCGTCACCGGGGATTCCCATAATGCGCTTTACATAAAGCGGAGAGTCTGCTTCCGCCCCACGGAACACAATGATATCGTATCTGCCCGGCTCACTAAACGTGTATGACAACCTAAACGCTACTATTCTGTCGCCTACTCGTATCGTGCCTTCCATGGAGCCTGTAGGCACGGACGCATTTACTATCACAAAATTTACAAAAACCCACGCAAAAATAAGCGCGAAGGCTATGGTTTTTAACCAACTAAATGCTTCGCGCCAAAGCTCGTTTTTGACATCAGGCTCGTTATTATATTCATCGCCGTACTCGTGCATTGCTTCCCCTCCATCTTAGTAGGGACTCTACCCCGCCGTTACAACGGGCAAAGCCCGCTTCCTCACTCCGTTCCGGCACCTCGCGTTGCTCAGCGGATAGATTATCTGCGATTATAGCATATATTACAAATAAATTTCAATTATTTCTTGCCTGCACACGATATTGACATTATAATGACTTGTACAAATTATACAAATCAGGAGGTAATTTATGAAGGTTTATTCGGCAAATGACATCAGGAACATTGCGGTAATGGGGCACAGCGGCTGCGGAAAGACAACTTTAATGGAAGCGGCTCTCCACGTTACAAAAATAACCAGCCGAATGGGGCGCACAGAGGACGGCAACACAATGAGTGACTACGACGCGGAAGAAATCCGCCGCAAAGTATCGGTAAGCTCGTCCCTCATCCCCATAGAGTGGAAAAGCGGTAAACTTAACTTCATAGACACCCCCGGGTTTTTTGATTTTGTGGGAGCGGCCAAAGAAGCCCTAAGCGTTAGCGACGCCGCTCTTATTTTAGTGTCCGCAAAAGGCGGCGTAGAGGTAGGCACAGAGCTTTCTTGGGAAAATGCCGAGGGCAAGCCCCGCGTTTTCTTTGTTAACGGAATGGACGACCCCCACGCGGACTTTTACAAGGTAGTGGCCGATATGCGTGATAAATTTGGGCATAGTGTAGCCCCCTTGCAGCTTCCCTTTGCAGAAGGCGGCAAAATCGTCGGCTATGTGGATTGCTTCACAGGCAAGGCCTATAAATGGAACGGCGCGGACATCGTACCCTGCGATTCTGTCCCTTCCGATATGTTGGAAATCTACGACAAAAACCACAACGCCCTACTCGAAGCCGTTGCAGAAACATGCGAAACCCTAATGGAAAAATATTTTGAAGAAGGCAAGCTCTCCCCCGAAGAAATGGAAACAGGCCTTAAAAACGCAATAAAAAGCGGAAGCTTTACCCCCGTACTATGCGGCACGGCAACAGGCAAAGACGCCATAGGCGTAGCCTCCCTGCTTGATATGCTATCAACCCTTCTACCCTCCGCCGCAGAAGTCACTCCGGAAATCACAGTAACAAAATCCGGCGCGGCCACCACCATCCCCTGCTCCGAAAACGGCCCCGTATGCGCCTTTGTTTTCAAAACAATCTCCGACCCCTTTGTTGGTCGTCTAAGCTTGTTCCGCCTCTATTCCGGCACAATAAAAAAAGACACACCTCTCTTTAATTCCAATAAAGAGACCGCAGAAAAAATCGGCCAGCTTGTATTCCTACGCGGCAAAAACCAATCCGACACCACAGAAATCCGCGCAGGCGACATAGGTGCGATAGCAAAACTAAACGACACCGACACTCAAGACACTCTCGCCACAAAACACGCGCCATTCATAATGCCCGCCATCGCCTTCCCCGAGTCTCTGCTCACACGCGCAATCATGTCAAAAGGCAAAGGCGACGAAGATAAAATGTCTTCCGCCATATCCAAGCTGCTTGCCGAGGACCGCACCCTTAAATTCGAAATCCACAGCGAAACAAAACAAGCCCTCGTATCAGGCATTGGTGACAGCCAACTCGACGTTCTCGTTAACCGCCTAAAAACCCGCTACAAAATAGAAGTAGAACTATCCCCGCCACTCATCCCCTACCGCGAAACAATAAAAGGCAAATCCGACGTAAAAGGCAAATTTGTTAAACAATCCGGCGGCGGCGGACAATACGGCATAGTAGACATGCGCTTTGAGCCATCGGGCAACATCAAAGAAGCCTATCAATTCGAAGAAGTAGTCGTCGGCGGCAACGTACCAAAACAATACTTTCCCGCAGTAGACAAAGGCCTCCAGGAATCCGTAAAGGCCGGCCCCGTAGCCGCATACCCCGTAGTAGGCGTTAAAGCCACCCTATACGACGGAAAATACCACGCCGTAGACTCATCAGAACTCGCATTCAAAATGGCCGCCAAAACCGCCTTCAAAGACGGCTTTCTACAAGCTAAGCCCACCATCCTCGAACCAATAATGAAAGTAACCGTAACCATACCCGACAACTATACAGGTGACATAATGGGCGACATGAACAAACGCCGCGGCCGCGTACAAGGCCAAGAAGCCGTAGGCAAAAAAGCCGCCATCATAGCAGAAGTACCCCTCGCAGAAATGCAAAAATACCCCATAGACCTACGCTCCATGACCCAAGGCCGAGGCTCCTTCACAATGTCCTTCGAACGCTACGACGAATGCCCATCTGACGTACAGCAAAAGGTAATCGCTGCTAGGAAGCAAGAATTAGAAGCTATGAAGGATAAAGATTAAGACCTTGGGACGCTGTCCCAATACCCTGCAACCTTTTGAAAAAGGTTGACCAAAACTTTGACGTTTTTTAAAAAATGCGATTCGCTGGTGCGAATCGCATTTTTTGGGTTTTAACACGACGTTATTACTTCAATTAGCCTTTTCATGTCGTTGGGGTAAACTTCACCGATGTTGCCTATTCTGAAGGTGTCGGCCTGTGATATTTTTCCGGGGTATAGGACGAAGCCTTTTTCTTTTACGGCTTTGTAGAAGGCGTTGAAGTTGAAGTCCTTGTTGGGGTATAGAAATGATGTGATTATGGGGGCTTGTTTATTGTCGGGTAGTAGTGTTTCGAAGCCTCGGTTGCGCATTCCTTCTACCAGAATGCGGTGGTTTTCGCGGTATCTGTTGTATCTTGCTTGTATGCCGCCTTCTTCTTCCAGCTCATCCAGGGCTTGATAGAATGCGCGTACTACGTGGGTGGGTGAGGTGTAACGCCATTTTCCGCTTTTGTCCATTTCGTTCCATTGGCCTACTAAATCCATGCATAGGGAGCGTGCGTTGCCCGCGCATTTTTTTAGCGTTTCGCGTTTTGCGATTATTACGCCAAATCC
>WQRQ01000080.1 GCA_009786685.1 Defluviitaleaceae bacterium | reverse complement strand
AACATACGAGCACCAAACATAGAAACGTTGAAGCCGCCGATTTGCTCAAAGTGAAGTGCGCTGTGTCCTTCTCTGTCGAGTGTTGCAAGTGTGAAGGATGTTGTTACTGTGCCTGCGCCTTGGCCGGGTGCGCCTGCGCCGGGGCCTTCGATTACTGCTTGGCCTTGTACGTCAAGCACTTGCGCACTGTATGGCATACCATAGAAGATTGCGCGTTGTTCCCAGAAGGAACGATATCCTGCGGGGCTGTTTGTTGGGTTATCTGCCGGAGAGTTTACTACTGTTGGTGGCAGAATTACAAGGTTACTGTTTGGAGAAATCTCGGGGCCGTATGCAAATACGTGCCATTCGACATTGGGTACTGTTGGTCCTGCAAGGTTTACATCTGTGAATGTGATTACACCGGGTACGTCTGAAGAAGACCTTACAACTCTGAATGTCGGTACAGCAGCACCGCGTACAGCTTCTATTACAAGTCCGCTTTCTGCTTCGTTGAATTCAACTGCGCCGAGGAAGAGTTCCATTTCACCCATGGGGATGGTTACTTCGCGGCCGTTTTGGATACTTCTTAAACCAAGCATAATTGTGTAGCCGCTGCGGAGGTTGCCTGCTTCTGTTTCAGATATTGTGAAGTTAGAAACAGGTGTAAGACCAAGTACGTCAAACATATTACGTGTAATGATTGTAGGAGCTCCGCCTGTCATTGTAACGAGGTCGGTTGCGTTAGCGATATGAGCTACACCCATGGATACGCCGTTGCGGAATACTTCTACTTCTACTTGCTCGCCGTGTCTTGCTTCAAATCCTGCTTCTATACTTACCAGAAGACGGATATCCATACGGCGCAGACGAGATTCATCTTCTGCATCCATTGTTCTTGGTGCAAAGATTAAAGAATCGCCTGAGAAATCTGTGAGTGCGCTTACAAAATAGTTATTGTTGTCAAAATTTGTCCATCCGCCTGTCGGGAATGCAGCATTGTTATTGCCGTCACGACCTGCACGTACCTCTGCGTCTACAATGCGTACGCCTTCTTGAACAGGACGAAGCTCAAATGTGTCGAGGTTACGGAACATTGTGCCGGGTACTGTTTCTTGGATTCTGATGGTGTGGTTAGCTCCATTCATCCAGCGGGCATTGCCTGCAATAGCAATGTTGTTAAATGTGGTAGCACCTAAGTTTTGTCTTGTTGTCAGAAGCTCACCGTTTGACAATCTGCCGGAAGTTACATTGGCAGGTGAATCGGGGCTAATTACTTCGATGTCACCGTCTGCGTCGAGTGTCGCAACCACAACGTTTAGTTGTTTGTAGTTGTTAGGATGTTCCATCAATTCGCTCCAGAATGTGCCCATTGGGAATACTCTGTCCAGAGGAACATTTGTATCAGGGTTAGTTCTGCTTGATAAAAGAGCACCGGAACTCCATGTGTCTCCGCCGCCTGATATGCTACCAACATATACGTCAACAGATAAGTCTCCGGAGCTTGCAGCACCTCTTACGGGGATAAGCGTTAAGCCGCGCAGTGTAAACTCGGCAGGAGTTGTGCGAGCTACAAAGCCTGCTCTTCTGCCTTCATGTTGTACAGTTACGAAGAGTTCGCTTCTGTCTGTAGATGTGTTGATGAAGGGGTTAGCTTGGCCGGTAGCGATATTAGTTCTTACCAAGCTGGGTCTGGCAATTACTCCATTGTTTTCAACATCAACAGGGCTCATTACTGTGCTGTTAACGCTTGTTACAAGGTCGTGTGCAACTACGCCTGCAATCGCGCCTGTATCCCATACGAAACCTCTGGGAGCTACCAGGCGTACTACAAATGAGCCTTGCCCTCCGGGAACGTCTTCAGCGGGTACGGCAACAAGTCTGCCTACCATAGCTTCTGTAATTCTTATGCCGGACAACTGTGCGATACCGGACATCGGTACAACGCTTACAGAGCTAACGTTTACACCGTTGTGCCAGTCACCTACAAGGGGAGCGTACAATACTTGACGTGCAACAGGTTGTACGACGCCGCCACCTGTGCGAACAGCGATTTCTATATGCGCTTCCGGATTGGCTGCGCGGATACCTGCTACTGTAACATCAACAAATCCTTCGATTGTTTGGTTAAATTGGTCGCCGGGAGCATTAGCAAACAGGTTAACCATAGCTCTGCGTGCGCTGCGGTCTACGTTTGCCCATTCACCGCCGGACCTGTTTCCGAGGATATTTACATGGCGGAAAGGTCTGCCTGCTTCAAGGTCATCTTCGTTTTCTCTCCATGGTGTCGCAGCGTCGCCGGACATTGTGCGGGCACTTGTGTTGTTAGCGACACTGTTGAGAGTAGCCAAGAATGCGGCGTTACCTGCTGTGCCTCCGCCTACCTCAAGGCCGGGGCCTGCTGTAAATACGAATTCGAGAGCTGCAGAGCTTGCAAAACCAACTGCGTTGGAGTTAGCACCGCCGCTAAGTGCGAAATCGAGTACTGCGTTTACGTGTGTTTCCGGACTCAAGTTAGAAAACGCAGCTGCGTCTATTCTAAATCTGAATGCCTGGTCGCTACCCCTGGGGACACCGTTTAAATGGTCGTACTGAATGTTGTTTGGAACGTTAACGCGTGGGTTAAGAACAGTACCTGCTCTTACCGCTTGGCCAAATACGCCCATTGGCAGGGTTGCTAATACCATAACCAATGCTAAAAGTAATGCTACTTCTACATTGTTAAGAAAAAAACGCACGTAAAAAGGTGCCACGTTGCAATTATAAAATCTCATTATATAATGTTTATAGGAGTGTGAGGCTTATGAAAAGGATAAAAGTGTTATCGGTATTTGGGACGCGACCCGAGGCGACAAAAATGGTTCCGCTGATACTGGAAATGCGCGAAAACCCGTCGATAGAAAGCGTGCTATGCGTGACGGCGCAGCACCGTGAGCTTTTGGATGGTGTGCTGGAGCCGTTTGGTATTACGCCGGATTATGATTTGGACTTAATGACGGCGGGGCAGACGCTTACGGATATCACCGTTAGGGTGTTAAAGGATTTCGCGCCGGTTTTGGAGGAGGTTAAGCCCGATATTTTGTTGGTGCATGGTGATACTGCCACTACATTTGCGGCTTCGCTTGCGGCGTTTTATCAGCGGATTAGTGTGGGGCATGTGGAGGCGGGGTTGCGTTCTTACGACAAATATCGCCCTTATCCCGAGGAGGTTAACCGCAAAATTACTACGGCGATTGCCGATATGTACTTCGCGCCTACGGATATTTCCCGGGAAAATTTATTGAAGGAAAACGTATCTGATGAGGCAATTTACGTCACGGGTAACACTGCGATTGATTTTATTAAATATGCGGCCTCGGAAAAGCGCGTCTTTAGCAATAGTGCGTTGGAGGGCGTGGATTTTACAAAGCGCGTGATTTTAATGACTGCACATCGCCGCGAAAACCGGGGACAACCCATGGAGAATATCTGCAATGCGGTAAAGCGGATTGTTGCGGATTTCCCCGATACTTTTTTGGTGTGGCCCGTCCACCCCGGTAAGGCGAGCAAAGAGCCTGCGCACGCGATTTTGGGTGGGATGGAGCGAGTTTTGTTAACCGAGCCTGTTGATATTTATGATATGTGCAATTTAATGAGCCGCGCCGAGCTGTTGCTAACGGATTCCGGCGGACTACAGGAAGAAGCTCCCGTTTTCGACCTGCCGACGATTGTTTTGCGTGAGGTGACGGAACGCCCGGAAGGCCTAACGGCGGGTACATTAACACTTGCGGGCGTGGAAGAAAACTCCATCTACAACGAGGCCGTGCGCCTTCTCACAGACCGCGAAGCATACGAAAAAATGGCGAAGGCAAAAAACCCCTTCGGTGACGGAAATGCAAGCAAACGGATAGTCGAGGCAATAATAAAGGCGACCTCAAAAAACAAAGGAGATAACAAATGCTAACAATGAAATGGTTTATGGGAACAAAGGACGACCTTACCGACGCATACACAATCCGCCGCGACGTATTTTGCGGTGAGCAAAGCTGCCCCGAAGACGAGGAGTTTGATGGCTCGGATGGCTCTTGTGTGCATTTGGTTATGTACGAGGATGATTTGCCGGTGGCGACGGGGCGGATTATGATAGGCGACGACTTTTTCAAAATAGGGCGGGTTGCGACTATTATGACGCACCGCGGGCGCGGGATTGCGACTTCGCTAATGCAGACGCTTATTGGCGCATGTGTTTCCATGGGCGGACACCGCCAGATTATCAATGCACAAATCGTGGCAAAGGGCTTCTACGAAAAACTGGGCTTTACCCCCTACGGCGAAGAATTTGAAGAAGCGGGAATCCCGCACATAGCAATGGAACGCTTTGGCGGGGTATCAAAATGCGGAAGCGGCGGCGGCCACTGCGGCGGCTGTGGAAAGCACTGAGGAGGCGCGTATGCGACTGGATAAATACCTAAAAATCAGCAGAATAATAAAACGCCGCACCGTCGCAAACGAGGCTTGCGACGCCGGGCGTGTAGAAGTAAACGGCAAACCCGCCAAGGCCTCTCACGAGGTAAAAATAGGCGACGTAATAGCCATCCGTTTTGGCGACAAAACCACGGAGTTAGAAGTTTTGGCAGTAAAAGAAACTGTCCGCAAAGAAGAAGCTGCTAGTTTGTACCTTCTTCGAACTTCATAAATGTTTCAACGCGACGCGCATGACGCCCGCCTTCGAAGGTAGCGTCCAAAAACGCGTCCACAATCATTTTAGCAAGCTCGGTGCCGACCACCCGCGCACCGATACATATGATATGAGTGTCATTATGCTCGCGTGTAAGCTTGGCGGTAAAAGGCTCGGAGCAAGCAACGGCACGTACGCCGCGCACTTTGTTAGCGGCAATGCTCATCCCCGCGCCCGTACCGCAAAGCAAAATACCAAGCTCATGCTCGCCCGCCGCAATGCTCTTTGCGACAGGAAGCGCACCCGCAGGATACTCCGGGCTGTAGCCGAAATCCGTGACGGTTATACCCTCGCGTGTGGACAGGTGTTCGAGGATGGCGTCCTTTAACTGCGAGGATGTATGGTCGTAGCCAATGGCTAATTTCATGGGTATCAGACCTTTCTTCCTGCAAACAGCCCAAGCATAATACCGATTATCGGGCCGATAAAGGATACGATTAGCAAAAAAAGTACCGCGATTTCGTATTCCTTCATTTCCTCTTGGATTTTTACGCAGTTGTCACATTGGTTTTCTGTCGAAAGCATTGTATACCTCCTTTTTTTTTCTTGATTATATCTTTTTTTCCGCGTTCGTGGTAGACTTTTTTATATAAATGGGGCAAACCCCGACAATGCTGCGGGGTCGCGCTGTGCGCTAAATAATGGAGGACGATATAAAATGGTTAAAATCCATCCGAGTATTTTATGTGCAGACCACGGAAATTTAGAGGCAGATATTAAACGGCTCACCGCCGCAGGTGCGGATTATTTGCATATGGACGTAATGGATGGCGATTTTGTGCCAAACTTTGGGCTGGGTACGGAGGTTTTTTCTTGCATTAAAAAATATACGGATATCCCGCTGGATGTGCATTTGATGATTCGTAATCCTTCCAAGCATATCAGGTTTTTTCGTAGGCTTGGTGCGGAGATTATTACCGTACATCCCGAGGCCGATACGCATATCGCGGGTACTCTCGCGCTTATCCGCGAGCTCGGCGCAGTGCCGGGTATCGCACTAAACCCCGGGACTTCTGTAGAAACGGTAAAGGAAGTGCTTCCCCTCTGCGGCCATGTACTGGCAATGACAGTTAATCCCGGCTTCTACGGCCAGGAATTTTTAGAATTTACCGTAGGAAAAATAGGCGTTTTGGGCGAGTTGTCCAAAAAATACGGCTTTTCGCTATGCGTAGACGGCAACATAAACGCCGCCCGCGTAAAACGCCTGCACCCCATGGGCGTAAGCAATTTTGTAATAGGTACTGCCCTCTTTAAAGAAGACCCCGTGGAACTGATTAAGCGGATTAAGGAGGAAAACCATGTATGAGGTGATTAAAGAGCCTAAGCGCATGACAGCGGAAGAAATAAACGCGTCGTTTAAGGGAAAATGGGTTTTAACGGCCAGACCCGAGCCTAAATTTAGCCTATATCAGACGGCGATACCGTTGGTGATAGCGGACGCACCCTTTGAAGGTGACGAAACAGGTATGTATGACAAATTATCCGATGAGTATGATGGGGATATTATGCACCTTACGCATTTGATGGGAAGATTTCATGTATTTGGTTTTAGTGAGGTGCCGATAGATTATGAAAACTAATATCGGATATACGCATAAAGACGCAATCAGGATTACAGAAAACAAAATCGAGGTATCGCTGATAACGATTAACAACGGTAAAACTCCCGTAAAGTCTCACGATTTATTACTGGATACGGGCGCGTTTTTGACAATTTTAAATAAAAGAGCCGCCGAATTAAACGGTTACGAAATCTACAAAGAAAAAGCTTGTACTATCTCCGGCTTTAGCGAAAAAGGCTTGCTGTGTGACTTGCGAAAAATCCCGATTGCATTTTTTTGCAACCATAAAATCGAAGACGTAATAATAGCAACTCCGCACGAAAACATACAAGTAACCGAAGTCTTGGGCATGAACATACTGGAAAACTTCACTTTCGGCCTCGACTTTTCCGCAAAGGAAATCTTCACAAAAATCCGCGCAGACTTCGCCAGTCAAAAGCCACGATACAAATGCGGCGCGGTAAGTATCCTCACCGAAGACGATATCATATCCACGGGAGGCCGCAATGGAAGCAAAAAAATTTAACTGGCAATATTTCTAAGCACAAGCGTTGACGAGTTTGCTACTTTATTGTAATCGGGCGCGTTATACGGAACAACATGGGATTTCCCGGAAACCACACCACGTGGCCGCGAGCAGGCTGTAGCCGTCCCTGCCCCCATCCTCGAAAATTTTGAAACAATTGTATACACCCAACGAATATTCAGCCGCTAGCGGCTTGCCGAATGGCTAAATAACAAAATAGGAGGCTAACCCCATGAAATACGGATTTTTTGATGACAAAAACCGCGAGTATGTAATCACCCGCCCGGACACCCCCTACCCATGGATAAACTACCTTGGCTGCGACGACTTTTTCGGGCTGATATCCAATACATCGGGCGGCTACTGCTTCTACCGCGACGCACGTATGCTCCGCCTAACGCGATATCGCTACAACAACGCCCCCACCGATATCGGCGGGCGGTACTTCTACTTACGTGACGGCGGAGAGGTGTGGACACCCTCATGGATGCCCATGAAATCCAAACTCGACAGCTACGAATGCCGCCACGGTATGGGCTATTCCAAGATTTCCTCCACCAAAAACGGCCTGCGCTTTTCACAAGCCTCCTTTGTGCCACGCGGTGACACCTGCGAAATCCATAAAATCACCCTAAAAAACGAAAGCACCGCAGAAAAAAACATCGACCTATTCTCATATATAGAATTCTGCTTATGGAATGCAAACGACGACATGACAAACTTTCAGCGCAATTTTAGTATTGGCGAGGTAGAAATCCACGGCAGCGAAATCTACCACAAAACCGAATACCGCGAACGCAGAAATCACTACGCGGTATGGGCGGTAAACGCTCCGATAGCGGGCTACGATACAGACCGCCAAACATTCTTGGGCCTATACAATGGCGCAGAAGCCCCCGACGTAGTAAACGCGGGCAAAGCCACAAACTCCGTGGCTTCGGGCTGGTCGCCAATAGGCTCGCACCACCTAAAAATCACCCTCGCGCCCGGCGAAGAAAAACACCTCGTATTCACCCTCGCCTACTGCGAAAACCCCGAAAACGAGAAATGGGAAAGCCCCGGCGTGGTTAACAAAGCCCCCGCCAAAGCCATCCTGCAAAAATACGCAACAGCAGAAGCCGCAGACCGCGCTCTATCCGACCTGCAAGCCTACTGGACGCAGCTCCTCACCACCTTCACGGTGCAGGCCGACGATGAAAAAATGGCACGCATGGCAGGGGTCTGGAATCAATACCAATGCATGGTGACATTCAATATGTCGCGCAGCGCGTCCTACTTCGAATCGGGCATAGGCCGCGGCATGGGCTTTCGCGATTCCAACCAAGACCTGCTTGGCTTCGTCCACCTTGTCCCCGAGCGCGCCCGCGACCGTATCCTTGATATCGCCGCCACGCAGTTCCCCGACGGCAGCGCGTACCACCAATATCAACCACTAACAAAACGCGGCAACCACGAGCTGGGAAGCGGCTTTAACGACGACCCGCTATGGCTAATCCTCGGCGTCGCCGCCTATATAAAAGAAACAGGCGACTACTCCATCCTCGACGAGCGCGTCCCGTTTAACAACGACGACAGCCTCGCGGATTCTCTTTTTGCGCACCTCAAAGCATCTTTCGACTTTACGGTAAACAACAAAGGCCCCCACGGCCTTCCCCTGATAGGCCGCGCCGACTGGAACGACTGCCTAAACCTAAACTGCTTCTCAAAAACCCCGGGAGAAAGCTTCCAAACCACGGCAAACTTCGAAAGCGGCATAGCAGAATCTGTACTAATCGCCGCCATCTTTGCCTTCGTAGGCCCCGAATACGTTGAAATCTGCCGCAGAACAAACCGCGAAGCGGAAGCCACCCGCGCCGAATCAGAAATAGGCCAAATGGTCGAAGCTCTAAACACCCACGGCTGGGACGGAAACTGGTTTCTCCGCGCCTACGACGCCCACGGCAAAAAAATCGGTAGCCACGAGTGCGAAGACGGCAAAATATTCATAGAATCCAACGGCTTCAGCGTAATGGCAGGCATAGGCCTAACCGACGGTCGCGCAGAAAAAGCCCTAAACGCCGTAAAAGAACACCTAGATTCCCCCTACGGCATAGTCCTGCAACAGCCCGCCTACAAAGAATACCACCTCGAGCTGGGCGAAATCTCCTCCTACCCCCCCGGCTACAAAGAAAACGCGGGCATATTCTGTCACAACAATCCATGGGTAACTATCGCAGAAACCCGCCTGGGTCGCGGCACACGCGCCTTTGAGACCTACAAAAAAATCTGCCCCGCCTACCGCGAGGACGACAGCCAACTCCGCCGAATGGAGCCATACGTCTACTGCCAAATGATAGCCGGCAAAGACGCCGTACGCCACGGCGAAGGCAAAAACTCGTGGCTAACAGGCACAGCGGCATGGACATTCACCAGCATATCGCAGTACATCTTGGGAATCCGCCCCGAGTACGACGGCCTTCGCATAGACCCCTGTATCCCCGCCGATATGAAGGGCTTTAGCGTAACCCGCAAATTCCGAGGCGCAACCTACGAAATCACAGTACAAAACCCCAACGGCGCAGAAAAAGGCATAAAAGAAATAACCGTAGACGGCAAAAAAATAGAAGGCAACATCCTACCCGTAAGTGAAGGCACACACAAAGTCGTGGTGATAATGTGATGGTTAAAAACTACAACGAAATCCTATACGAAAACGAAACCCTACCCACTCCGCGCCTAACCCTGCGCAAATTCCGCAAAACCGATGCCGCTGATGTCTTCGAATACGGCAGCGACGCGGAGACCCTAAAATACTTGGTATGGGAAGGTTTAAAAACCGAAGACGAGGCCAAAGAATCAATCATAAATTACTACTGGTCACGCCTTGGCTTTTTCGCCATAGAATTAAATGAGACAGGCAAATGCATAGGCGGTATAGATATCCGCGTAGACCCCGACAACGAAAAAGCCTCCTTCGGCTACGTCCTAAACCGCGCATTCTGGGGCAAGGGCTACATGACGGAAGCACTAAACGCCGTCCTAGACCTCTGCCTCGATAAGCTGCAACTAAACCGTGTAGAATCCACACACTATGTAGGCAACGAGGCCAGCGGCCGAGTAATGCAAAAATGCGGCATGGTCTACGAAGGCACAGGCATACGAGAAGTAAAAGTAAAAGGCGTATTCTACGACGTTGTACACTATGCAATAGTAAAATAAATTAACAAACACATTAAATCGCCTAAGGCGTGATGGGGGTAACTATGGGCTTTAAAGTAGGGCAAGGCTACGACGCACATCGTCTGGTAACAGGAAGGCCGCTGATTATCGGCGGGGTAGAGATTCCGTTTGGAAAGGGACTTTTGGGGCATTCCGACGCGGATGTGTTAACCCACGCGGTTATAGACGCGCTGTTGGGCGCGGGTGGTCTCGGGGATATAGGCGAGCTGTTCCCCGACGCAAACCCTTACTACAAGGGCATATCCAGCCTAAAGCTGCTTTGGGAGGCTAACCAGCACCTACAAAAAGCAGGCTGGCGCATAGAAAACGTAGACGCCACAATAATAGCAGAAGCCCCAAAAATGCAAGTTCTGCGAAAGGAAATGGAAGGCAACTTGGCGATAGCCATGGGTATCCCACCTTCGATGGTAAACGTAAAATACACCACCGAAGAGGGAATGGGCTTTACAGGCAAAGGCGACGGAATGGCCGCCCATGCGGTATGTTTAATCACAAACGCCGTATAAGGAGACGTATATGAAAATTTTTAACACAATGCAACGCAAGAAAGAAGAATTTACACCCTTGGAGCAAAAAAAAATAAAAATGTACACCTGCGGACAAACGGTGTACAACGACATTCATATAGGTAACGCCCGCTTTTACGTGGTATTCGACGCGATACGGCGTTATTTGTTGCACAAAGGCTATGATGTAAATTACGTACAAAATTTCACGGATATAGACGACAAAATAATTATAAAAGCCTTAGAAGAAAACTGTACAACCGATGAAATCGCAGAAAAATATATAGCAAGCACTCGCGAAGACCTCGTCAACTTAAACGTCCTACCCGCCACCACAAACCCCCGCGCCACACAAGAAGTCCCGGAAATAATAGCCCTAATCACCGACCTAATCGCTAAAGGCTACGCCTACGAGAATAACGGTACTGTGTACTACTCCGTAGAAAAATTCGAAGGCTACGGCAAGCTGTCGCGTAAAAAAACAGAAGACTTGGAAGCGGGCGCACGCATAGAGGTAGAAGCAGGCAAACGTAACCCGATGGACTTTGTACTATGGAAGCCTGCCAAACCTAACGAGCCAAAATGGAGCAGTCCATGGAGCGAAGGCCGCCCCGGCTGGCATATAGAATGCTCGGCAATGGCAAAAAAATATTTGGGTGACCAAATAGATATCCACGGCGGCGGCGTAGACCTAATCTTCCCCCACCACGAAAACGAAATCGCCCAAACCGAAGCCGTAACAGGCAAGGACTTCGCAAACTTTTGGTTGCACTGCGGAAGCCTCACCAACGACCACAAAAAAATGTCAAAATCACGCGGCAATTTTTTCACCTACCGCGAAGTCGCAGAAAAATTTCCCCACGACGTAATCCGCTTTTACCTGCTGAGCGGCCACTATCGTATGCCAATGGAATTTACCGACGAAGCCCTAAAAGCAGCGGCACAAGGCCTAAAAAGAATAAAAACCTGCCACCAAAACCTACTCCACGCAGAAAACGAAGCCCCCGAAAACGCAGATTACACTTGTAAGAAGTCGTCGCATAGCACCGACTTCTTCAATGCAATGGAAGACGACTTTAACACCGCCGACGCAATCACCGCGATTTTTGAGCTGGTAAAAGAAATCAACACCTGCCTTGCGGACACAAAAACCCACCCAAAAAAACATTACGCAGATATGCGAGAAGAACTGGAAAAGCTCTGCGGCATTTTGGGCATTACCCTAGCCCAAACCTTTACCCAAAACGACAAAGCAAACGACGACCAAATAGAAGCCCTTATCGCCGCCCGAGGAGAAGCCCGCGCTGCCAAAAACTTCGCGGAGGCCGACCGTATCCGCGACGAAATCGCCGCCATGGGCATAATCCTCGAAGACACCCCGGGGGGCGTACGTTGGAAACGCGCATAAGCACGCTGCACCTAAACCCATCGGAGCTTGCCTATCTCGGAGACGCTGTCTTCGAGCTTTTGGTGCGCGAAAAACTTCTGCGCGAGGGTATTCCGTTCCGAAAAATAAACCGAGCCGCGAGAAACTTTGTTTCTGCGCGTGCCCAATCCGAAATGTACCACAAAATCTTCCCAACCCTAACCCAAGAAGAGCAATCCATAATGAAACGCGGGCGCAATCTCCACACCCTATCCCGCGCAAAAAACGCAGGAGTATCCGAGTATCGCCACGCCACCGGGCTGGAAGCCCTGTTCGGCTACCTACAAAACAATAACGCCACAGCCCGTCTCCACGAAATCTTCCGTCTATGCGTAAATGAAAAAAGAGAGGAATCACAACAATGAAACTACAATACGAAGACATAAACCGCTATCTGGAATCAAGCGAAATAATAGACTTCCACACCTCGCCGGAAATCGCGGCACTATCCCGCGAAATCGCCGCCCGCTCAAAGGACAAAACCGATTTTGCAAAAAACGCCTTCGAATATGTACGCGACGAGATTTCCCATACCAACGACATCGGCGGCGATGTTGTAACATACAAGGCCTCCGAGGTTTTACGCGAGCGGCAAGGCGTATGCTACGCAAAATCACATCTGCTCGCGGCGATTTTGCGCTGTGGCGGCACAATCGGCGGTTCCGTTGGCGGCTCCGCCGTCAAGCTCCCCACAGGGATTTGCTACCAGGCATTAATTTGGGACGATGACGACCCTCATCCATACCTTGTACTTCACGCGCTAAACGCAGTTTTTATCCAAGACAAATGGATACGCCTCGACGCAAGAGGAAACAAACCAGGCGTAGACGCGCAATTCTCCTTGGAAGAAGAAAAACTAGCCTTCCCAGTTCGCCCCGAAAAGGGCGAAACAGACTTCCCCACAATATACGCCACCCCCGACGAAAACGTAATCCGCGCCCTAATAAACAACAAAAACGCCCAATCCCTATGGAGCAATCTCCCCCGCGAGTTAAAGGAATAGCCAACCCTATGTAGGCGTATACTACCATCATGTTTAAATTTTTCATGTTCTTATTTAACCTCGCGATACAATGTAATCGCGTACAAATTTTAGAGCGGGCGGCCGGCCTTACCCTACGGGTTTTGCTGGCTTTTTTTCCGTTTTTAGTGTTTCTTATGGCGTTGATGGGGTTTATGGATTTGGATGCGGAGGCGATTTTGGGCGGGCTTTATGATGTGCTGCCGGGGGAGGTTTCCGACCTTGTGGCGGGG
>WQRQ01000079.1 GCA_009786685.1 Defluviitaleaceae bacterium | reverse complement strand
AGGATGGTGGCGGCGGTTTCGCTTGGTACATATGCGGATACGGCGGTGATTGTTCCGGCTTCGTAGGCTAGCCGTGCGGCGGCGTTAACCGAGCCTCTGGTGACTTGCACAGCACCTGCCCATACTGCGGCGATAAGTGTGCCGGAGGTAATGCCTGCAATCGCGCCTGCCAGGTTAAAGCGTTTCCAGTAGAGAGCCAAAATCATGGCGGGGCCAAAGGCTGCGCCAAAAACGCCCCATGCGTTTCCTACTATGTCCATGATGGTTCCGCGTCCGGGGCTGACTGCTATGGCCGTTGCTATAAAAGCAATGGCAACAACTACAAAGCGGCCTACCCAAATCATTTCTTTTTCCTTGGCATTTTTGCGGAAGAACGGCTTGTAAACGTCGGCGGTAAAGGAAGATGATGAGACAAGCAGTTTGGAGTCTGTAGAACTCATGGCTGCCGATAGGATTGCCGAGAGCAGAACACCCGCAATAACCGCAGGGAAGATTCTCCTTGCCATAACTATAAATACGGTTTCGCCGCCGCCTGTGCCAACAGCACCGGGTGCGCCAAGCTCGATACCAACCGAGCCGAGATAAACACGCCCCAAAATACCTGCCGCAACAGCCGCAGAAAGTATCAGCAAGTTCCAAGAGATGGCGATGGCCGCGCTCTTTTTAACTTCGCTTTGCTTACGAATGGCCATATAGCGCACAATGATATGCGGCATACCAAAGTAACCAAGCCCCCAGCCCATGCCTGTGAGGATATGGGACCAGCTAATCCAGTCGTGATATCCTGTGAAAAGGAAATTCCAGTAGGTGTCGGGGAAGATTGTGGCGGCAAAGGCTCCGGGGTCGATGGCAAAAAGCGCGAAAAACGGCGCGGCCATAAGCGCGAGCAGCATAAGCCCGCCTTGGAAAAAGTCGGAGACGCTAACGCCTTTAAACCCACCCAAGAAGGTGTAAAAAACAATAAGCACAGCACCGAGAATCATACCCTGTGTCTCTGTCATACCAAAAACCATATTAAACAGCACACCGCAAACCACGATGTGTGCAATGGTGTAGGCTGCGAAGGCCACGATAAAAACTACGGCACAAATGCATTGGAGCAGCTTGCTCTTAGTCAAGAATCTGTTTGTAAAAAACTGCGGCAGTGTAATGGAATCCTGCGCAACAATAGAAAACTGACGCAAGCGCGGTGCAATAAAAATCCAGCTAAGTATATATCCAATCGCAAGGCCAATGGCAATCCAAACGCGGCTCATACCAAACCAGTAGATGGAGCCGGGCAAAGCCAAAAGCACCCAGGCACTCATATCCGAAGTACCCGCACTCAGTGCCGAAACCCAAGGCCCCATTTCGCGATTACCGAGGTAGTACTCCTTCTCGCCGCCGCCCTTGGATTTAACAAAAAAATACACACCAAAGCCCATCATTATCACAATATATACGATAAAGACAGCGACTTCTGTGTGGTTAATCTGAAAACCGTTAATCATAACTAACCTCCTTAAAATTTTATCTAAACAGTATACACTAAAATGTATTTTTTTCCAAATTGCATCCCTGCAAAGACATCGGAGCCTAATTTTAAAAAAACTAAAATGTTCGATTGACACCTGCGTACCCCTATTGTATATTTATGTCGAAGTCTGTAACTTATGTATAGCAAATTTATTTTGAGGCTAAGTTATGACCGCATATGGAGCCGTCGTTTATACGACGGCTCCTTCTTTTGAGTAGGGGCTATTCCCCAACCCCGCCGCTCCGCAGGAAGTTAATCTCTGCCACGCTTTGCGCGGCTATTACATAAGTGCGGGTGGCGAGGCGGTTTATAAAGTATCTGTCGTGGGATATGAATAGCAGTGTGCCTTGGTAATCGGCAAGGGATTCTTCGAGGAGTTCTTTTGTGTCGATGTCCAGATGGTTTGTAGGCTCGTCGAGGATTAGGAAGTTAACCGGGGTTTGCATTAGCATGGCGAGCTTTAGGATTACGCGTTCGCCGCCGGAAAGGCTGTGAAGGCGTTTGTGAACATTGTCGCGGGTAATGTAAAATTTAGCGAGAATGTTGCGTGCTTCGCCCTCGTGTACCTTTGCGCAGGCTTGGAAGGCCGTCAGAATCGTCGCGGTCTCGTCCTCGAAGGTTACGTTTTGTGGGATGTAGCCTGTTTTCGCGCTTTCGGCTAAGGATAGCTCGCCGCTTTGCATGGGGAGTTCGCCAAGGATTAGCTTTATTAGGGTGCTTTTGCCTGTTCCGTTTGCACCCATCAAGCATACATGCTCGCGGAACAGGACTTCCATGCTTGCGTCGGCGAAGATTGGCGTGTTGCCGTAGTCGAAGCATAGGTCGCGGATGGTTAGTACGCGTTTTCCGCTGCGTTTACCTGCTTGAAAGTGAAGGGGGAGCTTGCGGTCGGCTTGGGGCTTTTCGATTAGCTCCATACGCTCTATTCGCTTTTCCATGTTTGCGGCTTTTTTGAACAATCGCGGATTGTCCGCCATTGTTCCCCATTCGCGGAAGCGTTTTATGGCGGCTCGCATTGCTTCTATTTGCTTTTGCCGGTTTTTGTATTGTTCAAATTCCAGCATGGTTTGGCGTTCCTGCTCTTCTATGCAGAAGGAATAATTGCCATGGAAAACCTCCGCCTGCCCACGATACATAAGAATCGTCTTTTGCGCCGTCTTGTCCACAAAATATCGGTCGTGAGAGACCGTAATTACCGTGCCGCGATACTCGCGAATAAAGCCCTCCAACCACTCCAGTGCCTGTATGTCGAGGTGGTTTGTCGGCTCGTCCAGCAGCAGGATATCCGGCTCCTCCAGCAGCACACGCGCCAGCTTTACTATGGTTTTTTGGCCGCCGCTCAGCTCGCCGCATTTTTTGGCCAGCAAATCCTTCAATTTGAATACGCTGATTAGCTTGCTAAAATTTTCTTCCGTCTCGTAGCCGCCCATTGTTATAAACTCGCTTTGCAGGCGGTCGTACTCTGACAGCAGCTTGTCGAGGTTGGCGTTTGGCTCGGCCATTTTTGCTTCCAGCACGCGAAGCTTGCTTTCTGCCGCAAAAATCGCGGCTTGGGCTTGCTGTAAAAAGTCGTGGACGACTATGCCGCTTTCTCCCAGGTCGGCTTCTTGGTTTAAATAACCCAGCGACGCGCCCTTGCGCACGGTGCATATTCCCATATCGTACGACTGCAAGCCCATTATTACCTTCAAAATTGTGCTTTTACCGCAGCCGTTTCCGCCGATAAGGGCAATTTTTTCGCCTTTTGTTATGGTAAAGCTTACCTTGTTAAGCACCTTGTTAAACCCGAAGTCGAGTTCGATGTCATTTAATATAATTTCATTCATAATGTATCTCTCCTTTTCAAATAAAAAAACGCCTCAAAGACTTAATCTTCAAGACGTTGAATGCTTTTGGTCAAAAAAACAAAAGCTATCCCGCAAGCGGCAGAAGATTCACTCTTTGTAACAACAAATAGGTATACTCATCCCTTGTCACTACAAAAGTGAATGAAAAACCACGAATTTCTATCATCCGTGTACCATTTAAAAACATTCTGCCACCTCCTTTTAACAGGCCTTTCGGTTGTGAATCATAATATACCGGCTATTGTGTATTTGTCAATTATTCGGAGCAAAAACCTATTTTCATAAAATACACACGGAGGCGGGGCCACTCACTTTACATAGGAAAAATCCCTGCGGGGGCGTGTAATTCCTCTTGCAATTCTGCTACTCGTGATGAATCAAGACCGGTATCTTCCGCGACTTCTTGAATGTTGCGCCCCCGGCGCAGCATATTTTTAGCAACTTCAACTAATGTTTGATTTCTACTCCAATCGCCTATAACCCGAACGGCGGTACTATCTTCTAATACTCTCATATTAACCTCCAATACTTTTCTGAAATCCGCATCATTTATGAATGTACTTGTAAGCAAAATTAAAAGGTCTTGCAATTTTTGTTGCTTATTCTTATCCTCGACAACTTGCGGCGTTAGTTTAATAGCCATATCAAACAATTCGGGCGTTTTTTTGCCGCTTTTGCTTCCGTACAACGGTAGATAAATAATTTCAAGCAAATTTATTTCGTCTTTCTTCCCGGCTTTCAGCTTCCTGTCAATTTCCACCAAAACCACATCGGCATCACGCGCACTAAGGTCAATTATTTTTGGCGTAAAGTTTATAGACTTGTTCTTGTAGCTTGTAACGCTTGGCTTTTTAGCGGTTATTATTACAGTAGTAAAATCAATTTTGTGTAAGCGTGATAAATCCATATTGGACGAGCCAAAACGCTTTAAATCATCTTGCGAAATATCCGCTTCCCATTCCTTGTGTAAACCTTCGTAAGCACCGTTTATACGAACTTTCAAGGCTTTGTCTGCATATGATTTTTTAGTTGTTGTTTCTGCAAACTCTGTGCTTAGAATGTCTGTAACTTCGCCGGACAGTTCATCGTCCAAAAAATCCAATGTGCCGCCATTGTACAAATCAAGACTTTCTTTTAGTGTTTTATCTTGATTATGGAGCATATCAACAATACGGCTTTGTTTCTGCTCGTCACCCTGCATATTATCCCCACCATTTTCTGTTTTCATTATATCCCTCTTATTTATCTAACGCAAGATTTTTGAGTTTACTGTAAACCATTTACGGTCGTACCCATCTGTATCGGGAAAAGCCCCGAAGACCCCGCCTGTGCCACTCACTTTACATAGAAAAAAATCCCTGCGAGAGCAGTAATATTATGGGCTGGAGCGGTTTGTCCAAAAACATCAAAATTTATTCCTGTGTTTCTTGGCGGGCGTTGGCGGAAATGGGAACACGCCTTAGTCAAAAAAATATATCCTTTCACCAGACTTTCGTGGTAAACTTCTCGTATGTAATTATGGTGATGGCGTTGGGCAGGCACCCAAGTCAGAAACGGCGGCGCAGTATAGGGCAGGCACCCATGACGAAAAACGGCAGCATTGTCATCACAAGATTAACGGAGGGAGTCGTGATATTATTGGAAAAGTAATCCTTTACAACCAACAGAATGAAAAAATCAGTACCATATACCCACGGAGAGCAAAGCAACTTGTTCTTAATGGACGGGCAGCTTGGTTAGAGGAAGGACGTACTTTGCAAATCAACCGAAATATCATTGATACTGCTTCCGATACAAAAAACAAGGAGGAAATATCTATGATTGATGAAAATGTATGTCCGACAAACGACGAGCCTAAAGAAACTTCACACGATTTAGAAAAAGCGGATGCCCTGTTGCTTTATCAAGCTAGGTTAAACGTAAAGGAAAAGAAAGCCACGATTATGAATATGGTGGCTTACATCTCTACTTGGCTTGTTTTGGGGTTGATTTTCGACGGCGTATTTGCAAACAGGATACACCCGGAATGGAGGTGGCGCACACGAGATTTTGTTCGGCTACACGGGTTTGCTCCGGATAGTACAGACGATAATTACTGGCTGTTTAGCAACGCGCTTAGTAACATAGAATCGTATTTTTTACAGCGTTATACAACTCCTCTATGGTATGTTATTATAGGTGTGATGTTAGCTTGGGGCTGTTGGCTTGCGGTTCGCGTTGCGAAACATATTGCAAAGCCGCTTGCTATGAAGATGAGGGCTAAATTTTTTAAAAATGTTAAGCCCGACCCGGTAATGCAAGAATACAATCGGTTGAAAAACATGGCCGATGAAGCAACAATGTAATACGAGCGTTGAGGGAGACTTGCGTTTCCGGCGGTGATAACCGTCGAGAAACGTTAGTCTCCCTTAGCATAAGGCTGCCGCCCGCTCTACAAAAACCGCGAAATTTGACAGGTAGGATTTTTTCTGCTAGGGTTGTGGCAACTAAATAAATCCGCTAGGGGTGTCGGTGATAATTTCACCGTCTGAGATTATACCCTTTGTACCTGCTCCGGATAATGCCGGCGAAGGAAAGCGAAGATATAACTTTCTTGCGGATTAAACGGCGGCTGAGGCCGCCATCACAAGGAGGTTTTTTTATGTCTGCTACAATGAGCAGGACAAAGATGTTAGTGATGTGCGCGGTATGTATCGCGCTGGCATTCGCGCTTAACCAGGTCGCGCTTTTTAGGATGCCGCAGGGCGGCAGTATTACGCCTTTCAGTATGTTTTTTATTACGCTGGCGGCCTTTTGGTTTGGGCCTGTTTGGGGCGTGATTTCCGGCGTGGCTATGGGGCTTTTGGATATGACTACGGGGTTTTATTCTGTGCATATCGGCTCTATTATTCTGGACTATCCTGTTGCTTTTGGTGCGCTGGGATTGGCCGGAATTTTTCGTAAAATGAGATTTGGGTTGCAGATTGGATTTGTTTTTGGGGTTTTTGGGCGGTTTGTTTCTGTTGTGATGTCGGGATATCTTTTCTGGCTGGAGATGCTGCCCGGTAGCTTTTGGGGCTCTATTGTTTACAATGCTACTTATATCGTGCCGGAGATGGTGGCAACCTTGGTTATCATTAGCCTGCCCGCAATGAAGCACGCGCTGGATACCGTCACGCGTGGCGTCGTGCCTCCCGAGGAGTATGCCGTGCTTTCCGAAAAAAACAGCGGCTCGGTTACGGCGGGGTCCAGGATTGTTACGGGTGCAGTGGTTGCTGCGCTTGGTGGGTTTGCGTTTGTGCTGGCTTCTTATATCACACGATTGGAGAATCTTTCCATTTTGCAGGTGACATCGGGCGCGGAGTTGTTTTTGGACGCGCCGCGTGCAGATAGGCTTTATCGTATGGTGGAGCGTAATACCGAGCAGCTTTTGGCATTAAATACCGTCGGGGTTGTGTTTTTGGCAATTGGGATTGCCTTGCTGATTTCCACTTTGGCTAAAAATGAAAGCTGAAATACGGTATAGCAATTTCTAAAAAAGGCAAAGATAGCAATGAACAAAATTTTTAGGGGGCGATGGAATTGCGTCGCAGATTAAAAATCATTGCTATCTTATTTTTTTGCGTAATTTCCGGGTATATGGCGGGGAGTTTTACTTATCTTGCCCGTTTTCCTTCGGAATTACGCCTTTCGGAGTTTAGTACACATCGGCTAAATATTGGATTGCCGCTTTCTGCTACCTTCCATGAGACGGCGGCGGTTTACAAGGTTAACGATACGCCTGTCGCTGACGGTATAAATGTGCGGTTAAACCGGCCTATGACCATCCAAACAGGTGGCTACGGCTCGGCACAAATGATTATCGGCGCGTTTGGTTTGCCGTTTAGGCGGATTACCTTGGATGTTTTGCCGGAGGTGGAGGTTGTGCCGCTTGGGCTTGCCATTGGTGTGCGTATTAATACGGATGGTGTGATGGTGCTTGGCACGGGGTCTTTTACGGGAGAATGCGGCGAGATGATGCGCCCGTCGTTTAATGTGCTGCAACCCGGCGACCTTATTTTAAAGGCCGACGAAAAAGTAATTTACAACAAAGAAGAGCTAAGCGATTATGTAGCCGAAAGCGAAGGCGAAATCACATTTTTAATAAGAAGAAACGATGAGGAAATGGAAATTCCATTAACTCCCGAGGTCTCCGCCGCAGACAATGTACGCCGCATAGGGGCGTGGGTGCGTGATTCTACAAAGGGGATAGGGACGCTTACATTTTTTAACCCAAGCACAGGCGAGTTTGGTGCTTTGGGGCATGGGATATTGGATGTGGATACAAAAATGCTGCTTAGTGTGCGCAGTGGGCATATTATGCCGTCTACGGTGGTATCGGTAAACCGAGGCATGAGGGGCTTGCCCGGTGAGCTTGAAGGAAGAGTGGACACGGCGATTTCTATTGGGACTATAGAAGCAAACTGCGAGTATGGGATTTTTGGTGAGCTTTGCCCCGCTACTGCGGAGAGCTTTGACGACCATGTCCGTTTGCCTGTAGCCCGTCGCGACCAAATACAAGAAGGTGCCGCCACGATTTTAACAAACGTAAACGGCACCTGCGTAAAAGAATATGAAATTAAAATAGAAAGCATAAACCACAATACCCAAGACGCCACAAAGGGCATAGCAATAAGAATCACCGACCCCGAGCTGCTGGAAATCACAGGCGGGATAGTACAAGGCATGAGCGGCAGCCCCATCCTGCAAAACGGACGGCTGATAGGCGCGATTACCCATGTTTTTGTGCAAGACCCGACTAAAGGCTATGCCATATTTATAGAAAGTATGGTGCAGGCCTCAGGTACTAGCGCACGACCCTGTTACGCCCTTCCGACTTAGCCCGGTGAAGCGACCTGTCTGCGTCGGCTACAAAGCTCTCCAGGGTGCAACCTTTGCGCAGGGGGATTGTGCAGTTTATTCCTATGCTGGCTGTTAGGCTTATTTGGGCGGCTTCTATGTTTTTGCGGATTCTTTCTGCTACTTCCTTCGCGCCGTCGAGAGGGGTGTCGGGTAGGATTATTACAAATTCGTCTCCGCCCCAGCGTGCCACATTGTCTATGGCACGGGGCAGGCTCGTTTTTATTACATTTGCGATTTCTTTTAGCGCGATGTCGCCTTGGATATGGCCGTGCTTGTCATTGTAGCCCTTAAAAAAGTCCAAGTCCAACATCATAAAGCTCAGCGGCGTCTGCTGGCGCAGGCTTCGTTGCCACTCCTGCTCAAGCTGAGAGTAAAAATAGCGGCGATTGCCTATGCCTGTGAGTGAGTCTGTTGTACTCATGTCGTGGATAAGGCGCATTTGGTTTATTATCTGAATTTGGCTGCGTACACGCAGCTTTACCACAGCGGTACTGAACGGCTTGTTGATGTAATCCACCGCGCCGCGCAAAAAGCCCGCCTCTTCGTCTTGAGAATTGTTTAGCCCGGTTACAAAAATCACGGGGATATCGCGTGTATCGTCGTCCTTTTTAAGCTCGCCTATTACTTCGAAGCCATCCATCGCGGGCATCATTACGTCGAGCAAAATAAGGTCCGGCTTTAGCTCTTTTGCGGCTTCTATGCAGCCTATGCCGTCTTTTTCTACATATATCGTGTAGTCTTGTTTTAGGATATGCGAGAGCGCGGTGATGTTCATTGCCTCGTCATCTACTATTAAAATGCTGTTTTTCATTGACTACCTCCTTTCCTGCGAAATAATTGTCTAATTCTACCATGTTGTAATGGAATTGCAATATTTTAAAATTAAAAAATTCAACTGTAGACAATTTGCCAACAGTTGAATTTTTCAGGATTTCTAATTTTGTCTTTAGATTGCGTGATGTGCAAATGCTGCTATCGCGCAGGTTGGTGTTAGAGACAGGAATTGCACACCGCTACATAAATAATTATATTGATTTTTATGTAAGCCTAGAGCATAATAAATTACGTTAAAAAACTTAATTTCTGCAAGTTGGGAGGAAAATACCATGCGCGAAGTAAGCCGAATAACCGATTGCTGGCAACCCATGAACATTATCGAATCAACCTATGACGGCAAGTGGGTGTTTATGGTTGATTGTAGTGAAAATGATAATGGAACGCTTCTTGGCGGGCACGTTGTAGTGAGCGGAGAGAGCAGAGCTAATGTTTTCCGCAAGATTAAAGAAGTAAATGACGGCACAAGTCTTACGTTCTTTGGTTATGTTGGTAAGATACCCGAGGAGGCTGCATATTTGTAATGGAAACTTATACGTTAGAAATGCATAAGCAAGGCAACCATCTCCATGTTTATGCCGGCCTTTGGGATTTGGAGATGAAAAAGTTCCGTAAGGGGCTTTTATTATTTGATACAGGAGCTTCTACAACTACCATATCATGTGATGTATTGCATGATTTGGGCTATGATGTCACTAGCGGCAAGCAACACCGGATTACAACCGCAAGCGGTATTGCATATGTGCGCGAGGTGATTGTTAATGATTTTAAAATTGGCGGTTGTGTACTTAATGATGTTATGGTTTATGCACATACATTTCCAGAAGAAAGCTTTACAACGGGCGTAATTGGTCTTAATGTTATATCTATGTTTGATGTCAATATGCTATTTAGCAAGTTGCAAATTGAGTTGAAAAAATTGCCGTAGCGTAGAAATGTACGCCTCCTAAAAAATTTCTGTAAGTCCCCTTTTTTAGACATGATAATTCTTGTGTCCCTGTTGCATATAGTGGATAACACCTTTTAAACAGGGAATGATTTAATGAAGAAGTTTAAGCTTTTAACGGATAAGTACGAAAATGCACTTTTGATGTTTTTGAAAAAAGCGAACGACGCCAGTGTTATCAAGTCGTGGGAGAGGTTTGAGTTTTACATAATACAGGCCGACGAGTTTAGCGAAATGCTTCTGGGGCTGCTGCTGGAAGTCACAGAGAGCGAAAACCCAATGTACAAACACTCGGCAAGGCTGCGCGAGATGGCAAAAAACATAAAAAGCACGCCACTATACGGGCGTGAGCTACGGCTTTTAAAAAAGTACGTTGCAGCAAACAAGGAGCTGCACATGGAAGGCTACGTCACATTTAGAATGGAAGAATTAAAGGGCAAACTGGACATGATGGTGTACTCGCTGGTAAAGAAAATAAAATTTGGAGGAAAGGACTAGCAATATTTACCAATTTATAATATAATATCCATATATTACCAGTAAGGGGCAATACCATGACGATAACAGAACAACTCCTGACAATAGAAAGCGAAGCACAGGAGGCCATAAAGGACATAGAAAAACAAAACGCGGAGCTAACAAAAGCCGCGCAAAAAAGCCTGCAAAAAAAAATAGCCCAGATAGAAGCCAAAGGCACGGAAGAAATAAAACGCATAGCAATGGAATCGGAAAACCACACCGCACGCCGCATAGAGGAAGTAAAAGAAAAATACCGTAAAAAAATGCTGCACGATGTCCTGTACGGCGGCAAGCTGTGAAGGCGGTTGTCACAAAGATAAAGGCGCGGCGTGAGCGGCTGTTAACCCGTGATGATTATATGGCGGCTTGTCGTCGCGGGCAGCAAATGGCCGCACCGCCTCCGCTTGCGGAGGACATTAGGATGATAGGGCATTATATAAAAGGCGTCGTCTTTCCCATAGAGGACAAGCCTTGCAGAGAATCGCTGAAGCGCGTGCGTGGCATGGAGCTTGATTTGCGCAATATTTTGTGGATTTGGCGGCTTAAAACATTTCATGGGGTGGATGGTGACGCGGTTTTTCCGTTTCTGAGCCCGCATAGATATCGGCTTGGCGTGGACGAAATTAGGCGGATGGCACATGCTCGGAGTGCGCAGGAATTTTCGCAGATTGTGGGCGGTACGGTTTACGACGAGGTTTTTGGCGGGGAATTTTCCAAAGGCGGCGTAACCGCGTTGCTGGGAGAACAGGCCTTGGCGCGGGCTGTAACGGCGCAGTACCGACGCGAAAGCCGACATTGCGATTTTGCGTTGATTTATTCGTATTTATATGCGCGGAGCTTGGAAATAAAAAATATCGGCGCGATTAACGAGGGCTTGCAGCGTGGGCTTTCCGATGACGATATTTTTTTGCATTTGTATGTTTAAAAGGTAGTCGGGAGGTGGCAGAATGGTTACAAAAATGAGCTACATAAGCTTAACGGGGCATATCGCGGGCATGAATCACGCAGTTAGCAACTATTTGAGCCGCTACGATATCCAACTGGAACACGCCCGCCACAGCCTTATGAAGTCATTCACGACGCTAAACCCGTATTCGCAAACGCTGCAAAAGGCGGAGCAAATCGCCGCAATTACAGGCACGCCGCCAGCACTTTTTATCCCGATAAAATCCGCAGAAGCCGTAAATGCCGTAGAAGAAGCCGCAGCCGCCTTCGAGCAGCGCGGAAGCCGCCTTCGTGAGCTGGAGGCCGAACTTTTGCAGGCGAAATGCGAAATTTCCAAGCTTGAAAATTTCACTGCGTTGGATGTGGATTTGTGCGCGCTTGAAGAAGCCGAGTTTTTGCACCATGGCCTTGGGTGGTTTACGACGGAGAATTTTCAACGCTTTAAAATGTTTTTTTGTGACGATAATCGGATTTTTTTTGAAATCGCAAAACGCGAAAAGGATTTTGTTTATGGTGCGTTTTTTACGCCCATGGTGTTTAAGGACGAAGTAAATGCGGTTTTTGCTTCGTTAAAATTTGAGCCGATATCGGTGGGCGCGGGGATATTAGCATTAGGGAAAAGCTCCCCCGCATGTGCGGGGCTAAGCCCCGCAGGGGCCGTGCATAATCAGCGTGTACGAGTGTACGAGATAGAGCGCGAGCTTAGCGAGCTTTCTCGTAGCGTGTTTGATAACCCCGAGCGACTGGCCGTAGCCTGCGCCAAGGTGAAAAAACTGTACGCCTCCTTCGATGTAAAAAAATATGCGGCGGTAAGTGAAGGGCAACGTGTGTTCACGTTTAGCGGCTGGATAAGCACGGAAGACGCGGCACGACTGGAAGAAGAAGTAGCAGGCGACGACAGTATTGTTTTCACCCGTCGGGAAGGCTCGGCCGGTGCAGCGGATTCTGTGCCGCCGACCTTGCTGAAAAACCTTCCCGTGGTGCGGCAGTTTGAGTTTTTTACACGACTTTACGGGCTTCCCGAGTATGATGAGGTAGACCCTACGCCTGTGCTGGCGATTACGTATACGCTTCTGTTTGGGCTGATGTTTGGGGATATCGGGCATGGGCTGCTGATTGCACTGGCAGGAATTTTTATTACGCGACGCCGGCACGCGAACCTTGGCGGAATTATGACGGTGGTAGGTACAAGCGCGGCAATTTTTGGCGTGCTGTACGGAAGCATTTTTGGGCTGGAATTTAACCCCGTTTGGCGACGGCCTACCGCCGATATCACACAGACGCTGATTTTTGCGGCGGCCTTGGGCGCGGGGCTTATCGCGCTTTCCATGGGGCTTAATATGTATAACTCGCTGCGACGCGGAAGGGCATCCGAGTTTCTTTTTGGGGCCAACGGCGTGGCAGGGCTGCTCTTTTATACAGCGGTGCTATGGCTTGCGGTACGGGTGATACAGGGCTTGGAGGTTACGGCGATTGTGATAGGCGTGGCAGTTTTACCGCTTGTATTCGTATGCTTAAAACACCCTCTGGAGAATTTATTCGCAGGCGGACGAGCCGTTCCAAAGGGCGGCGCGGCGGCATTCGCAGGCAAAACCGCGATAGAATTATTCGAGACGCTTTTGACATACGCAACAAACACAGTGTCATTTGTACGAGTAGGCGCGTTTGCCGTAAGCCATGTGAGCATAATGCATGTAGTGTTGCAGCTAAGCCAAAGCGCGGCAGCAGGCGGAATTATAGTGCTGATACTGGGCAACGCACTAGTCCTGGTTATCGAAGGCCTACTGGTAGGAATCCAAGTACTACGACTGGACTTCTACGAGCTTTTCAGCCGCTTTTACAAAGGTACGGGACGTGAGTTTGTCCACACTTACAGAAATGAGGGTTAACATTATGGCAGTTATTCTTTTGCTTTTCGGTGCGACGTGGATTGTGCCTATTCTAATGTCAAAGTTTGGGTCAAGCCTTTTTAAAGGCTTGTGGGGTTTGGGGCAACGCCCCAAGGTCTTGATTCTAGGNAACATTGTTTCATTCTCTGTGGTCTTCGTTGTAGCGACAGTTTTGATTTTTTCCGGACGGGTTTATGGGGATGGGGTTGCCTATGGTGCTTCTGATTTGGCTATGGCTGCCGCTTTTATTGGGGCGGGTTTGGTTACG
>WQRQ01000078.1 GCA_009786685.1 Defluviitaleaceae bacterium | reverse complement strand
TGTGGACTCTGTGCTTCCTACGGTTTGGGGGATAGAGCGATTTACAAATCACGAAAAATCGTTCAAACAAATTTTAGCTTTTGCTTGACATACTCCCCCTTGACGAAGCATGTCGAAAAATCAGTTGTCTTGCGAAGTAGCCAACAAAAAAGCGGGGAAGTCTTAACAGCCTACCCGCTTTTCTATGTGTTGACATTTGATAACTTTCCAGTATAATACAGATAAATGAGTCGATATTTATGAACGATGAATACAAACACGATATTCTTTTTTATGAGGATAAAGAAGGAAACAGCTAGGTATTTAACTATATCGAAGGTTTATTAAAGCGCACAGACAAAGACAGCCGCATTAACCTTACGAAAATTCAAGACTATATGCGAATATTGCGTCGATACGGTAAAGCCGCCGGGGAACCTTACATGAAGCGTTTGGACGGCGATATATGGGAACTTAGACCAATAAGGGCACGAATATTTTTTGCAAGCTGGACGGGAAGCGATTTTATTCTACTCCATCACTTCCCGTTTAAGAAAACACAAAAGACCCCAAAGAGCGAAATTGACAAGGCAAAGCGTAACCTTGACGATATGAGGGAAAGGAGCGGACTGCAATGAGAAAATGGAGTGAGGTAGAATCGGCAATATTTACCGCCGAGGAAATAAGGGAAAGCCGGTTACGAGTAGACATTATAGGCGAACTGATAAAAGCACGTAATGAGCAAGGGCTATCCCAGCGGGAGTTGGAGCATTTAAGCGGCGTAAAGCAGCCTATTATATCCCGGATGGAAGCGGGGGAAACCAGCCCACAGCTTGATACAATTTTGAGGGTACTTGCACCGCTGGGCAAGACTTTATATGTAGGGGATATTTCAAAAGTAGAAGCCCGTGCATGAGGGCAGAATACGCGCATTTAATGTACAACCAAACGGAATGACGCACAAAAAATACTCGAAGTGCCACGCACATTTGAATAAAACGGCTAAATCTTTCAAAATAATTTTGGCTTTTGCTTGACATACTCCCCCTTGACAGAAGATGTCGAAAAATTTATCATATTGACAAATAGCGTGATTTGAAAGATAAAAAATGAATTTCGTGTTATGGCTATAATGCGAAGTTCATTTTTACTTGGCAAGCAGGTATAAGGAGATTTCGACAATTAGTATAAATATTTACGAGAGAATTTATAACACTAGTGTGCATTCTAGCAACGCTAGGAAATACAAGGGGATATAAATAATGACAGAAATTATAGCAGCTATAATAGGAGCTATAATATCAGGGGTTTTTAGCTTGATATTTTTTTGGAAGCAGAAAAAGCAAAGTAAAAACGAAAAAATTTTTTTATTAGAAGAAGTCTTGTTAAATATTATAAATATTGAAAGAGAACTTATAAGTGAAAACTCCATAAAAATTTCATTGGAATTATGGGATTATTCAAAAAAACACAAATTCTTCATGCTATCTGACAGACACGATGAAAACAATCTGTACCGAAAAATATACGCATTCTACTCATTGGTTATAGAGTTTAATAACGCAAGCAATAATAAAAAAGAAAAACTTTCTGAACAATTAATAGCCCTTGCTGGAACACGTATTACTAACTTAAAAACCGTACTTGATAGTTTGGGAAGCAGTCTACCTGCTACAATAGTCCATGAATATGATCCCCTCCATGAAATTGAAGAACAATGTATCAATGAATACGAAACTGGAGTTTCAGAACAATTAATGAGACTTGCTGAAGAATGCAAAGAAAGTTTTATGGGTATTATACGAGTTCGTTTTTTACGGGAGTGTGAAATAATTAAAAAAGTTGTTCAATTAGCATCAGAGCCTCAGAAAAATGCATTGATGGAAAAACTCGACTTTATGGAAAAGAAAGAAAGCGTAACTGCAATGTCTAAGTATGACTGGGAGTTTCATCAACTCCTTTATCGGATTGCAGAGGATTTTGAATTTGATGAATGGGTAAAGCCTTTTTATCAAAAATTTGAAGTATGGGGTGCTATTGAACTTGACTCGGTATATCCAGATCAAATAATTCAACTTCACAAAGATATATTATCAGCTGTATTTGACAGAGATGAAAAAGGTGCAATAAAAGCAATGCAGAAACATTTTGCTTTTATCTTGTGGCATTTTATCGAAACATGTAAACCCAAATATGGTTTAGAAGATTAGGGACAAATATACATTCTAATAAATTAATATTTAATATATGGAACTCGCGCTATTCATGAACTCTGGGGTATAGTTATAATAGAAAGCTAGGATGTGTCTTCACAAAGGGCTATCAGACTAATGGGTGCAGTCGAAAGTAATGTAACAGGGGGGTTGAACTTATTGGAGACAATATTAATAGAAATAATTCCATTAGCAGTAGCTATCACAGCTGCGGTCGCCTCAATTATTGTTGCTATGATAAAAAAAGTAAATCCCAAAGAGAAAAAGCGTTTAGAGTGCAATCATAACCCCACAGAAAAACCCATGGAAATCTTAAAGGTCGAAAAAGTCCACAGAGATAACATAGAAAATATTTTGCGAGAAATCAGAAACTTAATTCGCATAAAATTCGATTTACTGGATGTGGAATCAAGTGGTACTCTTTGTTACTCTCTTGATGGAGACGAGAATAATTGGGAAGGTATTTTTACAAATAAAATTCCAATGAATGAGGAAAAAATTTTGTTAGGAATAAAAGAATCAAATGAAGTAGCGAATAAAATTATGCTAAACAAAGGCGTAGATTCGGAGATAGGAGAATATAGAAAAAATACAACATTTAGCCGTTATATGCTCAAAAATGTTCACGATAAGGAAAAATTCCTTTTTTTGAGAGATGTGTTTGAAGAGGGGGTGAAATGTGGCATTTACAAGCGTATTGAAATGGATTTCAAGATGAATCCGAATTCAGAAAAAAGTAAATGGGGTTCTATAGCTGGATATTTTTTTATTCTTGATAACGAGTATAATCCTACATCTTCAATTTTGGGTATGCTCGCCATTGCTTCTTTTGGCAAGCCTATGGATAATGGCTTTTCAAGAGAAGAAGCAGAAAAATTCTTGCAGGATACAATACATTCCTCTTTAGGAAAACTCAATCGTGAGCTAATAAGATTGTATAAATTAAAAGAGAGCATTTCTTCAACATAGCACATGTGAATCATCGCGTTATCCATAAAATGGGCACTATTATAATGAAAATCTCAGATGGTCTGCTACAAAGTTTGTTTATTACAATATTTTTTGTTATTAAAACTTGCAAAGGAGTAGCATAAATGAACATACCTGTTATTGTTGCGATAATTACTGGTTTTTTTTACTATCGTTAATGGATTTATAACATATAGAATAACGAAATATAATTTCACAGCACCAAAAATGAATTGTATTTTAGAGAAGCAGTATGAAAAGGTATTTGCACCCCTGCATAAAGCGATTTTTTTTGAAAACAACTTGCCTCATGATGAAATTATGAAGCATATTTCAAAGATTGTTTCCGATAACTATTTGCTTGTACCTCCTGAAATAATTGAAGCCTTAATAAAGAAGGATGAAACATTATGCGAACGACTTGTAAAAAAAGCATATGAAGGAGCGCGTTCAAAATTAGGTTATTCACAATATAAGAAGAAATTAGATGATGAAACACTAGCTTTGATTGGGAAAACGTGGAAAGACACATGGAAAATATTTAGATTTCTTTCTGGATATTTTCCGATTTGATTTTGTTTTATTGTATATCGCTATAACTACACATTATCCATAAAATGTGCAATTAATTAAAATTGACAAATTTTTGGCTTTTACTTGACATACTCCCCCTTCACAGAACACATCCTAGGCGGTTATCGTTACCACATGGGTAAAACCAAGTACCATAACAATTTAAGCCATAAATACACACAAAAACGGGCAGCACTGCAAGAATCCCGCGACATAAAAGCAAAGAACTGGCAACAGGTACAGCTCAAAACATCATAAAAGACTTAGGGCTAAATTGATAAAAAAAGCACGTGTTTATGTATGAAATACGCATACCCCGCAGTATTTACACCGGAAGAAAACGGGATAGTAAGCGTCCATTTTCCGGATTTGCAAGATTGCTACACAAGCGGCGATGATATCCCTAATGCAATTTACATGGCGCAGGATGTGCTTAATCTAACATTATACGACTTGGAGCAAGATAAACAGCTTATGCCCAAAGCCATCAAACCGCAGAATATTAACACTACAGGGGAGCAATTCACAAGCGTAATAGCTGTTGATACCGAAATATATCGACGATTTTACGAAAACAAAGCCATAAGAAAAACACTAACAATCCCCATGTGGCTAAACGAGCAAGCCGAGCGCGAAAACATAAATTTATCAAGCCCTACAACGAGCATTAAAAGATGAGCTAAAATTAGCATAAAGCAATGTTGTCAAGGGGACAGTTCTTTTGACAACAATTCTGTGTTTATGCGGGTTGGCAAGCTTTTAGCCAAAACATCTACTTCATAATAGCATAGCATATATCACCATCAGGTGCTTTTTCTAGTTCCGAAAACCTTAGCACATTAGCGACAGGCTTCATACCGGCTTTTTGCAAAACTCTGCCGGAGGCGGGATTTTCAATTCTGTGGAAGGCTTCAAGTTTTGTTATGGATGTGTTTTCGAAAGTGTATTTTATAAATGCTTTTATGGCTTCGGTTGCAAAACCTTTATTCCAAAATGATTTTCCGATACAGTATTCGATTTCGGCTGTGTTTTCTTTTTCGTAGTATCGGCAAAAACTTACATGGCCTATGTTCTCATTTGTTTCTTTGAGGATTATTGCAAATCTGTATTCCGACAGCCACTTTTCCAGCAAAACCAGCACACTCTGCGTGTTTGTATAAACCGGCTCACCATAGCTCGATTGGACATCCTCGTCCGAAATCCAGTTTTTTAACATATCACCTGCATCGCTATTAGAAAAATTGCGTAAAAATAATCGTTCCGTGTTAACCATTTTGGCCTCCGTAAATTTTTTTTGTAAGTATACCATACGACACGGGAGGTGTATGATGAAACTTGTAATCATTCTCGGCCCACCCGCTGTGGGTAAAATGACGGTTGGGCAGGCTTTGGCCGATATTACGGGGATGAAGCTTTTGCACAACCACATGACCAGCGAGCTGGTGCGTCAATTTGTTCCCGTATGGGGCGAAGGCTCGGAAGAGGGTAGGCGGCTTAAAGACCTGTTTACGCGAGAAATCCTTGAGGTTGTCGCGAGGAGCGACTTGCCGGGGATGATTTTCACAAATATGCTTAACTTTAACCTGCCGAAAGCGTGTGCTTATATACAAGACATTATAGACTTGTACCAATCACACGGGGCAAAGACATGTGTTGTGGAACTCTCCGCCGACCTAGACGTGCGTATCGAGAGAAACAAATCCGAAAACCGCTTACTGCACAAGCCAAAAAAGCGCGATATTGCCGTTTCGGAAAGCAATCTTCGCAGAGCGGAGGCGGCGCAAAATCTTAACACTCGCGAGGGTGAGACGCCCTTTGCAAATTATTTAAAAATCAACAACACACACCTATCACCGCAAGAAGTTGCCGTTATAATAAAAGAAGCCTTGGGCTAAAAAGGAGAATCCACCATGAAAAGAATCGCAATAGTAGGCACAGGCTCACGTGCCGAGATGTTTTACGAGGAAATCACAAAAAACCGCGAAGAAACTCATCGTATCGTCGGTCTATGCGACCAAAGCGAAACCCGTATGCAATACACAAACAAGCGCATAGAAGAAAACGGCCACCCACAAGTACCAATGTACGGCTATTTGGATTTTGAAAAAATGATAGACGAAACAAAGCCGGATACGGTAATCGTTGTTTCTACGGACCGTACGCACCACGATTATATTGCGCGTGCCATGTACAAGGGCTGTGATGTTATAACGGAAAAACCGCTTACCATTGACGAAAAAAAGGCAAGGCAAATTGTGGAGGCACAAACGCTTACACGGCGGGATTTGCGTGTTACGTTTAACTACCGCTACGCGCCAAATAACACAAAAATCCGTGAGTTAATAATGAATGGTGTGATAGGGGATGTGTTTAGCGTTCATTTTGAATGGCTGCTGGACACAAAGCACGGGGCGGACTATTATCGCCGCTGGCACAGAAACAAGCATAACAGCGGCGGGCTTTTGGTGCATAAGTCTACCCACCATTTTGATTTGGTAAATTTTTGGCTGGGGGCAGAGCCGGAAAATGTATTTGCTTTCGGTGAATTAAATTTCTATGGGCGGCATAATGCGGAAAAGCGCGGCATGACAGAGTTTACGCCTCGTTCTTACGGAAGTCCTATAAAGGACGACCACTTCGCGCTTGATTTGGAAGGCAATGAGACACTAAAATCCCTTTACCTCGACGCAGAAGCCGACAGCGGCTACATCCGCGACAGAAGCGTCTTTGCCGACGATATAAGCATAGAGGACACGATGGGCGTTATTGTAAAATACAACACAAACGCCATTTTGACATATTCCCTAAACAGCTATATGCCATGGGAAGGCTTTAACGTAAATATCAATGGCTCAAAGGGCAGAATCGAATACAAGGTAGTAGAAGCTTCATATGTAAATGCAGGCGGCGACCGCGACGACGAAGGTGCTGTCAAAAAAAAGGAAATAACAGTATTCCCGATGTTTGACGCCCCCTACACCGTGGACGTAAAAACAAAAAAAGGCGGCCACGGCGGAGGCGACAAAATTATGTTGGACGAAATCTTTGGCGAGCCCACAGGCAAACCGAAAAACGATAAATTTAAACGTGCGGCAGGGCTAAAAGATGGCGTAATGTCCATAATGACGGGCATTTGTGCCAACAAATCCATAGCAAGCGGTATGCCGCAGATGTTAAACCTGAAGGATATTCTCGGGTAATCCCTTCATCGGGTCGCCCCATGAGCCGATTGCGTTACCGTCCCACCCAAAATACGTTGCGCCTACCGTCAGTGCAGGTTTAATCATTTTTATTCCCTGCTCTATGGTTAGGCCTTCGGTACATAGGCTTTCGTCAGCGAGTACGTTTTTTATTTTGCATAGGAAAATTTCGCTGTTTTCTTTTAGCGGGATGGTTTTTGCTACTTCCAGCTCGTATATCCATGGGCTTTTGGTTAGGATTGGTACGTTTAGCACGCTGCCTTTTTCTATTTCTGCGGGGACTTGCATTTTGTTTTCTTTGTTGCCCGCTTTGTTTCCCCAGTAGTCGGCCAGGGGGAGTAGCTCCTCCGTGACCAGGTTTGCAGAAAATACTTTGTTTGCGTGGATTCTGTCTTTTGTTAGTTTGTTTTCGCCTATGCAGGCCATTACGCATTTTTCGCCGTCCCAGTAGTAGCTAAACCAGCAAAATAGGCCAAAATTTGGGCTGCCGTCCTCTTTGTATGTGCCGTAGAGAAATAATGTCTGCGGGCAAAACTTGTTGGAAATCTGTACCGATTTTTTCATGCTGTTTCCTCCTTTTTGATTAGTAATATACCATATGGTAATATTTTGTCAAGCAATTGTTAATTTTCACAATGGTATATACATTGCACTCCTCCCCCTTTTATGCAATAGATACATAAAACGAAAGCGTTTTCGTATAAAAACATTGACAGTATTGTAGGGTGGCACTATAATTTTATAAATTTGTTATAAAAATTTGTACCATCCTCGGGGGGTCGCCTGAAAATGAAAATTTTGTCGGGGGCAAGGTATAATAAGGTGTTATGTTGCTTGCTTGTCATTGTGATGGTTAGCGGGTATTTTGGTGCGTTTTCGGTACGGGCGGAGGGGAACTCTTCATTAGAAATGTTTGAGGGAATTCTTGCCGAGTTTGGCGAACGCTATCATTTTACCGACTTTTTGCGCGACCATGCACATATGCCGCGTCCTGTTTTAAGCGAGGATATTATTGTCCCTGCCGATACTTACATAATTGCGGACGGAATGCTAATCCGCCATGCTCCTGACCCGGAAGGCGTGGAGGGTGTTTCTGTTTGGACGGATGAGCAGGGGCTTATCGAATGGGAATTTTTTGTGCCGGAAGCAGGGCTTTACAATATTTCTGTAAAATTTTACACGTACCCGGGGAGAAATTCCGATATACAGCGGGCTATTTTTGTTAACGGCGAAAAGCCCTTCTTCGAAGCAAGCCCCGTGGAGTTTAGGCGTACTTGGGTAAACCAGTTTGACGACATTCAGCGGGACAGCCTCGGCAATGATATGCGCCCCACGCAAATTGAGCAGCACAGATGGAGCGAGGAGCTAATCCGCGACGCTATGGGTACTTATAACGAGCCGTTTTCGTTTTATTTTCATGCGGGGTATAACAGGGTTGCGTTTGTTTCGTTGCGTGAGCCTATGAAAATCCATCATTTGCGTATTCATAATGCCCCTGAGGTGCGCCCATATGCGGAGATTGCAGCCGATAGAGGTAATTTGCCGCGCACGTCAACGGGACAAGGTGCGGAGGTAATCCGCATCGAAGGCGAAGCCGCTGTGCGCAAATCCTCGCCAATGCTTGCCCCCGGCGCAGACACGGGTGGGCCGGGCGTGTATCCCTACAGTGCGCGTTATATCAGAATCAACCATATCGGCGGCGGCTCGTGGAGTGAGCCTGGCGCGTGGATAGAATGGGAAGTTTACATGCCGCAGGCGGGGCTGTATTCCATTGCTATGAATGTACGGCAGAATTTCCATCGCGGGGCAAACTCATTTCGCAGACTGACGATAAACGGGGTCGTGCCTTTCGCTGAGATGGAAGCGGTGGCCTTTGGCTTCCAAAACGGGTGGCGTGTGCGCACCCTTGGCGACGACGACCCGTATATGTTTTGGCTGGAGCAAGGCATAAATACCATCCGTATGGAAACGGTACTGGGCGATTACGCGCCGTATCTGCGCGAGGTACAGGAAAGCGTGATGAATCTTAACGAGCTGTACCGCCAAATCGTAATGCTAACGGGGCTAAGCCCCGACCCCTTCCGTGATTATGAAATTAACCGACGCCTGCCGCACCTGCGCGACGCATTAATCTACGAGCGCGAACGCCTCGACAGAATACATGCGGGTCTCACCGAAATGGCCGTAGGGCGTGGCCAGCGCGACGCTATGATATTGTCTGTTTCGCGGATTTTAACGCGTATGTATAGCGATATCGAGACCATCCCGCGCCGTATACATGATTTCCGTATAAATATCGGCTCCCTTGGTACGTGGATTATGATGGTGCGCGGCCATTCGCTTGCAGTTGACGCAATATACATTTTGCCCTACGACGCACCGACGCCCACAAACGGACGAAGCTGGTGGCGGCAAATTATCCATGAAATTTTAACGCTGTTTTTCTCATTTATAATTGACTACAACACAATCGCCATGCCCGACGCCTACGGCGTAGAGCGCAGTATCGAGGTGTGGATTGGAACGGGGCGCGACCAGGCAAACGTAATAAAATCCATGATAGACGAGACCTTTACCCGTGAAACAGGCATTGGTGTAGAGCTAATGCTTGTGGATGTGGCGACGATTTTGCCTGCCACCGTTGCGCGGCAAGGGCCGGATGTTACGTTGTCGGTATGGGACACATTGCCCATGGACTACGGCTTGCGTGGTGCGGTTGCGGATATTTCCGGAATGCCGGGCTTTGACGAGGTTGCGGCACGTTTTCACCCTGCGGCAATGACACCGTTTGAGTTTGACGGGCGTGTGTTTGCTTTGCCCGAGACTATGAGCTTTAACATGCTGTTTTATCGCCGTGATATTTTGCACGAGATTGGGCTTACCCCGCCCGATACTTGGGAAGATGTGCGCAGCGCGATTGCGCATTTGAGCCAATTTCATATGGAATTTGGTTTGCCTGTGGCAATGCCTTCGGGCGGAGCCGCGCCTATAGATGTTGCTCATATTTCGTTTATGATGTTTTTGTATCAACGCGGCGGCACGCTTTACAATGAAGATAATACCGCGTCGGCGTTGGATACGGATATTTCGCTTAACGCGTTCCGCGATTTTACCCGTTTTTTTACAGATTATAATTTGCCTGTGGAATACGATTTTATCAATCGTTTCCGTCTTGGTGATATGCCTCTTGCAATTGCCGATTATACCAATTTTAATGTGTTGCAGGTCTTTGCACCCGAAATTAACGGGCTGTGGGGCTTCCGTCCCGTGCCGGGGACTGTGCAGCCCGACGGTAGTATAAACCGCGCCGTAGCCACGGGCGGAAATGCCGTTGTTATGATGTATGACAACTCCGACAAGCTCGCCTCATGGGAATTTATGAAGTGGTGGACATCTGCGGAAACGCAGACGATGTTTGGCCAGCGGATGGAGTCCCTTATGGGTTCTGCTGCGCGTCATCCCACCGCAAATATGGAAGCGTTTGGGCGTATGCCGTGGACGGTTATGGATTACCAAAATCTGCTCGCGCAAATGGAATATGTACAGGGCGTTCCGCAAATCCCCGGCGCATACTTTACCCCGCGCCAAATCCGTAATGCATTCTTTACCGCAACAGAACTGCAAAGCATAGGCCCGCGTGAAGCACTTACGGACTTTACACGATTTATAAATGATGAAATACGCGCCAAAAGACGTGAGTTTGGGCTTGATGAGTAAAAAACGAGAGGATTGATTAAATATGAGCGAAAAAGCAATTGCCAAGGCGGAAGGAATCATCAAAAGCAAGACAGCGGCGGAAAACATGGGCGTAGGTGTTACATTGTCGTTATTGGACCATGAGGGATATCCCACTACGTCTACTCTTTCTATTTCCAAAGCCGACGGCATCCGTCAACTTACATTTGGAGGCTCTCTTGATTCAAACAAAGCAAAACGTGCCGGGGCAAACAGCCGCGCATCTGTATGTATATTTGATGATAACTTTGAGGGTGACGCATACTACAATATTACCCTTGTAGGAGATATGGAAGTAGTAACAGATATGGAAACAAAAAAGGAAACATGGTACGAGGGGATGGAAGAACATTTTCCCAAAGGGGTAGACGATCCTAATTATTGTGTTTTAAAATTTACCACCAAACGCTACAGTTTATGGGTTGATATGGACGAAAAAGAAACCACCGGCAGTTTTTGATATTAAAGAAATGAGGCGAACGCCGTGACACATAAAGAATCTACATGGTCGTTAATGAAAAAAAACCGCCAGAGCTACGGGCTTATGGCTCCTTATTTCATTTTGTTTTTTATGTTTACGATTCTGCCTGTAATGATAGCAATCGTGTTAAGTTTTACAAACTTTAACATGCTGCAAGCCCCGCGTTTTGTGGGCTGGGCTAACTACACACGCTTGCTGTTGGAAAACGAGATTTTTATCATTGCATTGCAAAATACATTGATTTTTGCAGTGGTAACGGGGCCGCTCAGTTTTATTTTATGCTTTATTTTCGCATGGATTATTAATGATATGCCGCCTAAAGTGCGGGCGTTTATGACGCTTGTGTTTTACGCGCCTTCGATTTCGGGCAATGTGTTTTTCATGTGGCAGGTGTTTTTCAGCGGCGACAGAATGGGGCTTGTTAACGGATTTTTGATTAATTTGGGCATTTTGGATGACCCTATTAATTTCTTCCGCGACGCTCGTTTTATTATGCCGATTTTGATTATTGTACAGCTTTGGATGTCGCTGGGTGTGGGCTTTCTTGCGTTTATTGCGGGCTTGCAGACCGTTGACAAGGCCTTGTACGAGGCGGGTGCTGTGGATGGAATCCGCAATCGCTGGCAGGAGCTTTGGTACATTACCCTGCCGAGCATGAAGCCGCAGTTGCTTTTTGCGGCGGTTATGCAGATTACTACTTCCTTTGCCATTGCGGACGTCGTTACTACTCTTGCGGGTATGCCCACGGTAAACTACGCGGGCGATACCATAGTCACGCACTTGCAGGATATCGGGTGGATTAGATTTGAGATGGGATATGCTTCTGCCGTGGCGACGATTTTATTCCTGTTAATGGTTGGAACAAATAAAGGCGTGCAACGCATGTTACGGAAGGTGGGAACGTAATGACTGCGGTAAGACCTCACGGGCGAATAGACGCGCCTATTAAGAAAAAAGAAGTAAAACTGGCCAAGCGCACAAAACGGCTAAGCCGCTCCACCGGCGGAACAGTCGCGTTGTTTTTGTTCCTCGCGGCGTTTGGTGTGTTTACCAGTATGCCGATTGTGCTTACGATAAGCCGCGCTTTTATGCCGCTGGATGAGCTGTTTCTCTTTCCGCCGCGCTTTTTTGTACGCAATCCTACCGCTACAAATTTCTCCGACCTGTTTATCATCATGCAAGAGAGCTGGGTTCCGTTTTCGCGATATTTTTTAAACTCGGTGATTATTACGGGTTTTGGGACGCTCGGGCATTTGGTTTTTGCTTCCATGGCGGCTTATCCGCTGGCTAAAAATGATTTCCCTTATAAAAAGCAAATTTTTGCCACCGTTGTACTCGCGCTTATGTTTGGTGCGCATGTTACGGGCATCCCTAACTTTTTAATTATCTCCGCATTAGGCATTAACAACACCTACCTCGCGGTTATTTTGCCCGCGTTTTCCGCACCTCTTGGCCTTTATCTTATGAAGCAATTTATGGAACAAATCCCGGATTCCCTAATAGAATCCGCACGCCTCGACGGCGCAAGTGAATTTTTCATATGGAGAAAAATCATCATGCCAAACGTAAAACCTGCTTGGCTTACGCTCATCATCCTGCAATTCCAAGCACTGTGGGCTACCACGGGCGGCGTATTCCTCCGCAGCGAAGAACTAAAGCCCTTATCCTTCGCCATGAATCAAATCGCACTCGGCGGCGTAGCCCGTGCCGGTGCAAATGCTGCCGTTATCTTTATAATGATGGCTGTGCCTGTTACGTTTTTTATATTTTCGCAAAGTAAGATTATCGAGACTATGGCTACTTCGGGTATGAAGGATTAAAACATTAAAACCTTGGGGCGTTGCCCCAAACCCCACAAGCCTTTGAAAAGGCTTGACCCAAACTTTGACAGGGGGTATGTGATTGTGAATAGAGTTAGTATTAGAAGGTTTGTTGTGCTTTCCTTAGTGTGTGTTTTTGCTATGGTCGGTTTTGCTTTTGCGGACACGCCTTTTCAGGGGTATACTTATAATTTTTGGGGAGTGCTTGTGCCTTCGCCTGCGGCTTATGTGCCTGTGCGGTCTTTTGGGTTGCATGATATTTGTGAGGCTTTGGGCGATTTGAGCGACCCTACGGATATGAAGGTGGATTCTCAGGGGCATATTCATATTGTGGATTGGGGTAATAATCGGATTGTTGTGTTTGATATTTACCTTAATCTTGTGCGTGTGATTGATGGGTATTATCGTGACGGGGCTTGGGTCGAAAATGGTTTTAACCGCCCGCATGGTATTTTTATTACTGATGATTTGTATATTTATATTGCGGATAATCTAAACCACCGCGTTGTCGTTTTGGATAAAGGATTACACTTTGTACGTGAGATTACTGCACCACAGGTGGAGGGCTTGGAGGATGATTTTATTTTTCTTCCGCAGCATGTGCTTGTGGACAGGGGCGGGCGTACTTTTGTGATTGTGCAGCGGGTGTTTGAGGGGATAATGTCCTTTAATGCGCAGGGGG
>WQRQ01000077.1 GCA_009786685.1 Defluviitaleaceae bacterium | reverse complement strand
ATGATGAGGAAAAGATACCTCAAAGAGCATAAGCCAATCGGATATGGTTTAATGCTCACCCGTGAAGAACTCTACCCCCATTGTCGCGCCATACAACGGCAAGCACAGGAGCGTATGGACGCACTCATGGAAATACTCGCCCAACGTAACCCGCCGCCCGACAAAGCTGCTTATTCGCTCATATGGGCGCAACATATGGCGGGGCTACATCACACAGCAGAGGAAATAGTCTTTACCGAGATAATTTACGCATAATCTCTAAACTGGATGCTCATTCAAACGAGCATCCTTTTTTGTTGGCTCGACTAATCCAGTTTTGGAACGGTTATGCCAATCGGCTCAACTTTGAGCTGATTAGATTAACCAATCCGGTTAATCTAATCATCGTATTTTACGGCTTTTGCCAACGGGCGTAATCTTTCGCATGTTGGTCTTTAGGTGTACCCAAGTTTGAACTTTCCGACTATGCCAAGTGTACCACTCTCACAATGGTTAATCAATCAAAAAACAAGGTGCCCCCATTTTTGAAGTCATTAACTGAGCGCAATTTTGCGCTTAGTTTTATCGCCCTCAAAAATGAGGGCTTTTTTGTGCCATACCCCGCAAAACGACATCCGCCACGGCTAATTGGTAAAGGGCGAAAAAAATTTTTTTACCCCCCTACCATTTTGCCGCTTGCCACGGCTATAGGGTGTAAGCAAATGTGAAAGATTTTTGTTCCACTCGCCCCATTTTGTCACAAGCCCAATAGAGAGCGTTCGCGCAAAAACAGCGGGACAAACCCCACCATCAGAGCGCCCCCTAATGAGCGGAAAATTTTTTTCAAAGGTAGGTTGTAAAACACCACTTCCCACGGCTATAGGGTGAATGGTTTCGCTCATCTATCACCCGCCAATGGAAAGTAAATGAAGCCATCTCAATTGCACCTTGAAAACTGAATCCGCAGCCGAACAGATACCGGGAACTGCAACTCGTGCATGGAACACATCGAAGGTGTGACGCATGGGGCTGTAACCGTGATAACGCGCCATAGTCATACAAGGCTCAACGCAGGAACGTGTGAGGGATGAAAGCGGAAACAAGGTAACGTCGAAGATACCCTTCGTAATGCTACGGCTACCCCCGCCTTGATGTAACACCAAAGGGGTAGGACTGCATTTTTACGCCGTCCGAAATTGCACCAATCGCAAGACCAAAAACACCTATTCAAGAAAAAAATTATCACAAAACTTCTGATTCCGAAAGGGGAGCCGATTATGCACAAAAAAAGTACGCCCGTAAATATCCAACGAGTTGCAAATACGAGCCGATTCAATAAGCGAATTGGCTCTGTCACTTATCAAGTTGGAATACATTTCAAAAAAGACGCAACAGAAACAATGGATAAAAAAATCATGCGTCTGATTAAAAACGAAATGGGGACGGCTGTATGAGCATATCTAATATAGCCGCCAATTCAGCGGAAAAAGTGAAATTTACGGTAGCAAATCCCACCGAAATATGCTATGATGAAGTTGCCGTAAATGAAGCCGCCAGCCTCAAAGGAGATAATCCAATGAGGAAATCGGACATTAAAATCTGTGCCTTGTATGAACGCTTATCAAGAGAAGATGATGATGTACAAGGGCAGTCAAATTCAATCGTAACACAGAAGCAGCTCTTGGCGGATTACGCCAAGAGTAACGGCTTCACCAATACCCGTCATTATACGGACGACGGAACTTCCGGCACCACGTTCCAACGCGACGCATGGCAGGAACTCATTGCCGATGTAGAAGCGGGTAAAATCGCCCAAGTTTTATGTAAGGACATGAGCAGGCTAGGACGCGACCACGTTCAAGTCGGGCTGATAATGGAAATTTTCCGGAAGGCAGATGTTCGTTTTATCGCCGTCACCAACAACATAGACAGCGCATACCCCGAAACATTAGAGTTTGCGCCGTTTGTCAATCTTCTCAACGAATTTTACGCAAAAGACATCTCGCGCAAGATTATGGCGGCAAAGCGTTCCAACGGACGCAACGGCAAGTATGTTTCGAGCATTGCCCCATACGGTTATAAAAAGTCCGAAACGGATAAAGGCGTGTGGGAAGTAGACCCCGAAGCCGCTACCGTGGTAAAACGCATTTTTGAAATGACCATAGCGGGTTACGGCGTGTGTGCCATTGCCAACCGTCTACGCAAAGACAAAATCTATTCCCCCGGCTACTACATGGCACAGCGCGGTACAGGCACTTGCAAAAACAAAGAATGGCATGACCCCTACCGTTGGCAGAATAACATGGTAGACCTGATAATCAGTCGCATGGAGTACAAGGGTTGCATGGTGAACTTGAAAACGCAAAAGCAGTCATTCAAAGACAAGCGGAGCAAGCAAGTACCCCGCGAAGAATGGCTCGTATTCGAGGGCAAACATGAAGCCATTGTAGACCACGATACATGGCAGACCGCCAACGACACCCGCGATAAAAACCGCCGCAACAAAGCAGACAGCTTGGGCGAACCCCACCCGCTGACAGGACTTCTCTACTGTGCAACGTGCAAATCCAAAATGCACCACAACAGAGGCAAATACAAAGCCACAGGTAAGTTGAAAAATTACTACGTCTGCGGGCAAAGCAAGTACGGTGTAGACTTTTGCACAGGGCATCGAATCAACGGCGGCGTAATCGAGGAACTTGTACTGGAAACACTACAGCGAGTAAGCCAATACGCCACCGCCAACGAGAAAGATTTTACGCGGCAGATAAATGAAATGTACTCAAATCAACAAGCCGACAACGTAAAATCCCAACGTAAGAAATTGAAGCAAATCCAAAGCCGTCACGCCGAACTCGACAAGCTGATACCAGCGTATCTACGAAGATAACTATTCGGGCAAAATCAACGACAAACGCTTTGAAGTGTTATCTAATCAATATGAGCAGGAACAGACTGAATTGGAGCAGTCCATCGCCCAATTAACCGCTGACCTTGACAGCTACGAGGAAAGCACCGACAGAGCGGCAAAATTTCTTGAACTGACGAAACGCTACAAGGAATTTTCCGAGCTGACCCCCACCATGCTACATGAGTTTGTAGACCGCATAGAAGTCCACGAACGCGCCGACAGACGGGCAATTGTCACCACGCAAAAGGTAGATGTGTACCTTAACTTCATAGGCACATATCAACCACCCTTTGATGAGGTAGAGGAAGAACCCGACCCGGACGCAATAGCGGCACACGAAAAACGCATGGCGAAGCTGTTATACCAACGTGAATACAAGAAACGCCGTGAAGCTAACGGCGGCAAACCATTGGGGCATTTTGAAGGCAAGCGACCCGATGAACGCACCCCCGGAGAAATAGCCGCCGCAGAAGCGGAACGCAAGGCACGTTTGAAGGAATATCATGCGAAATGGTATCAGGATAACAAGGAGCGTATGAAGGCTGAACAAGCTGAAAAGCGCGCCGCAATGACCCCCGAAGAACGAGCCGCCGCAAGCGCGAAACGCACCGCCAGTCGCAGAGAGTACGAGCAAGGCTACCGTGAGCGTAACCGTGAAAAAATGAACGCCTACGCCCGTACATGGCAGAAAAATAAGCGTGAGCAAAAAGCGGCTACCGCAACGGCGATGTAACCACTACAATTAAATATCAGCACCAGAGAACCCGAAAGAAATCGGGCGGCGCTTGCGCCGTTTTCGCCGCAGGCGAAAATTCTGAACCGCAAAAGGCGGCAACCACGAGAAAAGGTTGCCGCCTTTTGCGTTCCCATAAACCAAATTTATTATCAGAAGGGAGCCACCAAAATGGCAAAGAAAACAAGATTGGAATTGCAAATCGAAGCAAGTATGAAACGCATCCAACAGGAGCAAGCGCATTTGAAAGACCTCGAAAACAAGCAGAAAACAGTTGACGACGACGCACGAAACCACCGCCTATGCAAACGGCACGGATTGTTAGAAAGTTTCTTGCCCATCACCATCGACTTTACAGACGAACAGTACGAAAAATTCGTCAAACAGCACATCACCAACAAGCACGGCATCGCCGCACTTGCCAACATTACAGGGCAAACCGTGGAAGCTGTCTACGCCGCCATTGAAGAAGCTAAAGAAATTAAGCGGAACAAGAAATCTATACCCGCCAAGGCCGCCGCTACAACGGTAACGGCAGACGAGAAAACAGCCACCACCGCTACCGCCGCAGAGCAAAAACCCAACACACAACCACCGAAGCAATCAACGTCAAATCCTACTAACCCTGTAAATCCACAGGGTGGCAAAGCGTAACATCAGCGGGGGCAACCCCGCTTTTTTACACCGAAGGTGCGCACCTATACACCGGCAAGCCGGTGTGGTGCGCCCTGCCGGGGGCATTTGCGCCTATCGGCGCAAATTGGGGCGTAAACGCCCCTAAAACCAAAAACCGCAAATCGGCGGCGTGTATGCGTAATGCGTACCGCCGTTTTTTCAATTCCAATCCCAACAGAAAGGGGGGGCATCCAAATGGCAATCTTCCATATGAACATTCAAGTCATAAGCCGAGGTAAAGGAAAATCCGCAGTAGCGGCGGCGGCATACCGAGCCGCAGAAAATATCAAAAATGACTACAACGGACGGACGCATAATTACACGCGCAAATCGGGCATCGTGCATACGGAAATCATGCTGCCGCAAAATGCCCCCGCAGAATTTTCTGACCGTTCCGTGTTGTGGAATAGTGTCGAGCAGATAGACTGCAACAGCAACGCCCAGCTTGCAAGGGAAATTGAATTTGCCCTGCCTGTTGAATTGAGCATGGAGCAGAGCATTTCCCTCGCCCGTGAGTATGTGAAAAAGCACTTCACCGACAAGGGCATGATAGCGGATATGTGCATACATGATAAACAGGACGGCAACCCGCATTGCCATGTTTTACTATCCCTCCGTCCGCTAAACCAAAACGGTACATGGGGCGCGAAATCACGCAAGGAATATATCCTTGACGGCAATGGCGAACGTATCAAGCTACCGAGCGGCGAATGGAAGTCACGCAAGGTAACTTCCGTAGACTGGAACGACAAGACCAAAGCCGAAGAATGGCGCAAAGGTTGGGCAGATGTTCTCAATAAATATTTGGTGCAAAACGGCATTTCTGAAAAGGTAGACCACCGCAGTTTTGAGCGGCAGGGCAACGGACTTACCCCTACCATACATTTGGGGTATGTTGCACATCGCATGGAACAGCGCGGCATACGCACCGAGCGGGGCGATTACAACCGTTGGGCGCAATCTCTCAACAACGAAATCAAGCAAACCAAAGCCCGCATACGCAAGATGAAAGATTGGTTGTACAAGCACCCCATCCACAACCCGCCGAGCATGGTTGAAATCATGGGCGGCGTAGGCAAGGGCAAGACCCTCAGGACCGATTGGCAGAGGGTACGCAATCTGCAAACCCAAGCAAAGGTATTATCATTTTTGCTAAACAATAATATCCGAAGCGTAGAGGACTTTGCCGACATGGTTGTACGCACCAACGAACGGTTAGGAGTAGTCACCGACAACATCAAAAAAGCCGAGCGGCGATTGAATACATTGGCAACCCATCTCGCCCATGCCGAGAACCACCGCAAGCATAAATCCATCTACCAAAAATATCAATCCCTTGCACCCAAAACCGACCCTGCCGCAATGAACAGCCTCAACCCATTCACCCGCAACAAATCCGCAAAAGACCATGAAGCCGCCACCAAGAAATACGATGCTTACTACGCAAAACACGCTGATGAAATCGAAGCATATCAAGCCGCCAAAGCACATTTTGACACTGTTATGAACGGACGCACAACACTCCCCATTGCCAACTGGCAGAAGGAGCAGAAAGAACTCGCCGCCAAGCGATATACCCTGTGCGATGAATATTACTCGCTGAAAGAGGAAATTCCCAACATGGAAGCCATACGGCGGAGCGTAGACACCCTCATGCGTGACGATTTGCAACAGGGGCAACCTACACGAGTATCATCGGTAAAACATCTTTTATGAGAAAAAATAAAATGTTTTTCCGCTAGGCGTTCTTTAGCCCGTACAATTTTTGTACGGGTTTTTTGTTTGAAAAAATACCAAATTCGAGAGGAGAGATTTTTATTAAAACCTACTTGTATTGCCGCGTTTCCGATGCCGGACAAAACGAGGACAGACAGCTTGACGCTGTAGCGGGGTTAGACATACCGCAGAAAAACATTTTTCTTGATAAGCAAAGCGGAAAAGATTTTCACCGCCCCGCTTGGCAAAAGATGGTAAAGACGTTGCGACAGGGTGACTTGTTGTATGTAGGCAGTATTGACCGTTTGGGGCGTTCATACGAGGACATCTTAAAATGGTGGCGCATACTCACAAAGGACAAGGGCGTGGATATTGTGGTGTTGGATATGCCGCTATTAGATACCCGCACCTACAAAGATTTGTTGGGAACGCTCATAGCCGACTTGGTGCTATCCTTGTTCAGCTATGTGGCACACAGCGAACGTGACGCAATAAAATCACGGCAGGCCGCCGGAATTGCGTCAGCAAAGGCGCGTGGTATACATCTTGGTCGTCCTGTCAAAAAGCCGCCCGATAACTTCCCCGAAGTGGTAAAAGATTGGGAGAGCGGAAAAATCAAGTTTGACGAAGCATTAAAGCTGACAGGCTTGAAGCGAGCCACGTTTTATAACCGCCGACGGGAGCTTCGGAAGTGCAAAAGAAAATAAAGGTGTCTAATAAGGTAAACCTTGCTAGACACCCTTTTTTTGTCCAAAAACATTACACGAAACTCATTCTAACACAAAAAAAGGCGAAATACAATCCTGTTTTTGGAAGAATTTCGCCTTTCTTGTCATCGGCAGACCTTTCTATAAAGGTTTACCTTTCCAGATAAACCCAGTTTTACCCAAACGCATACGAAAAAAATATATAAAATTTTTAATGCTGTCTAACAAGGTACACCTTTTTAGACAGCAGTTTATGAGGCTTTTTTGTCCCCACATTTATGATAATATCACAATTTTTGCTAAAAAACAAGCCTAAAAACGAATGTTTGTACGATATATTTTTAGGCGAACGTCCTTTAACGACCTTACTAAAAAGGTGTACCTATTTAGTAAAGCCGCTCCCCGTATATAGCCGCGGAACAGCACAGAGCCAAAGTTCGGGAGGTAGAAGGCGATGGTGCAGTCAATACGCAACAACAGCCCGCCAATTGGTCAATATTCGGCTGAAATACAGCTTTTTTACCGCCCCTTAACTAAAGGTGGCTGTTCTTTGCGTTTCCAATGCAGAGGACGGCCGCCTTTTTGCGTTTGAAAACATACAGCCATACCCAAAGTTCCGTTACTTAAATCAAATTCCAATTAGGAGGAAATACAATGAAGTGGTTTATGAATTTTACCATCCGTGCGAAGCTCATATTGGGATTTGGTGCGGTAATCGCGTTGGCAATTGCATTGGCTGTATTCGGCATTATCCAATTAAATAGCATGGGTGACGAATACAATGATTTATTTGATGGGGCAGTTATGCGCAGTACCGCCGCCATGCGCGCTCAGAGCAATATACGCTCCCTGCGGCGCACCCTTACCGCTACGGTTATGCACGCGCCTACCGCAAATGCCGAGGCTATAAACGCTTTGCGAGTGGAAATGGAAACATTCCATGAACGCGCCCTAATCGCCTTGTATGACTATGATTACAGCACAACAAACCAACCCGGTCAAACTGATGAATGGCGGCGTTATCGTTTGGATGCCAGCGCATCTGTGCGTAACAATTTGGCTATATATGTAAACGAGGTTTTCTTGCCTGTTCACACCTACGCATTGCAAGGCAATCATGCCCGTGCATTGCAAATAACTACCGAGGGCGCACACATTGTAGAGGCAATAGTGGACGCTACGGAACATTTACGAAACATGGGCGATACCGCAATGGCATCGGGTCGTGCAAATGCACAAGCCAGTAGGCAAAGTTCCGTCAACATCACAATTGCTGTCGCAGTAGTAATTGTGATGATTGCCGCCGTAATCGCTTTACTTATCGCCCGTATTATATCCAAACCTATCCAAGAATTAGTGGTGCTTACCGGGAATGTGGCTTCCGGCAAACTTAACATGAACATAAATCGTGACAATCTGACGAAAGATGAAATCGGCAGATTGACCTATGACGTTTATAACCTCGTTGACGTTGTGAAAGGTATTGTACAGGATTTGACCGATATGTACGGTGAATATATCGGTGTTGGTAATATGCACTATCAGATTGATGACCGTAAATACGATAATTCCTTCAAGGAAATGATTGCGCTTATCAACAAACTTTTATCTCAATTGACATCAGATATAGGCGAAGTTGAAAATGCGATTAAACAAATAAGCAACGGAGATTTTGAAACAACAGTAGACGAAGCCGTTTGGGTGGGCGAATGGGCGGCAATGCCAAAAGCATTGAACGCACTAATCGCTAACATTAAATCAGTTGAGAAAGAAATAAACGGTATGGTACACGCCGCCGCCGTTTTGGGTGATTTGCATTACCGCATAGACGAAAACAAGTATGATGGCGGCTGGCGCAAAATCATGATTGGTCTTGATGAAATAGCCGAAGCGGTAGACAAGCCTATTGTGGAAATTAGGGACATCATGGGCAATCTTGCCGGTGGTGATTTCGCGCACAAAGTAGTCGGTGATTATGCCGGGGATTTCTTAGAAATTAAAAATGCAGTCAATAGCACCATAGACGCATTATCGGTCTACATTGAGGAAATTTCCAAGACATTAGCGGCAGTTTCCGGCGGCGATTTGACTACCTCCATTTCACGCGAATATGTGGGTAGTTTTGGCGCGATTAAAGAATCGCTCAACAATATATCCAAAACGCTCCACAAAACCATGTCGGAAATTTCGTCTGCCTCTGAACAGGTGTTATCGGGTGCAAAACAAATTTCAACCAGCGCACAAGACTTGGCAAACGGCGCACAAGAGCAGGCCAGTTCGGTAGAAGAACTTAACGCTTCCATCGACGTTATTAACCAACAAACCCGGCAAAATGCCAATAATGCTTCCGAAGCAAACGAGCTGTCAGCCAAGTCCTCGGCCAATGCACAGGAAGGCAACGAAGCAATGAAGCAAATGCTGTTGGCTATGACGCAAATTAAAGAATCATCAAGCGAGATTTCAAAAATTATTAAAGCCATACAGGACATTGCTTTCCAAACTAATCTGCTTGCGCTTAATGCTTCTGTTGAAGCTGCAAGAGCGGGTGAGCATGGTAGAGGGTTTAGCGTGGTTGCGGAGGAAGTACGCAACCTTGCGGGGCGCAGTCAAGATTCAGTTAATGAAACCACGGGGCTTATCGAAACCTCAAATAACCGTGTGGAAAGCGGGTCAAGCATTGCGGAAACAACATCAAAATCATTAGATACCATTGTTGTAAACGCCGCCGAAGTGTCGCAAATTATTAAAGACATCGCATCCGCTTCAAATGAACAAGCAGAAGCGATTGCACAAGTAAGCCAAGGGCTTGACCAAATTTCCAAGGTAGTGCAAAACAATTCTGCCGTATCGGAAGAAACGGCGGCGGCATCACAGGAACTTAGCTCACAAGCTGAGATATTACAGCAGTTGGTAGCGTATTTCAAGCTGTAAACACATGAATAGCTTATTAAATAACCAAAAAGCGAAGCCAATTTGCTTGGGTTGTATAGGGGGATATTGTCTGTGTCGGAAAGCAAAAATGAAAACACTATACTCATAGTGGATGATGATTCCATGTGCGTGAAATTTTTGGTGAGCCTATTGGAAAATGAGTATACATTGCATGTGGCGATGAACGGAAATGACGCGATTACCGCAGCAATGAATACTACACCCGACCTCATTTTGCTGGATGTAATAATGCCTGACATAACGGGGTTTGAAGTCATTTGCGCTATGAAACATATGCGCGAAACCAAAAATATCCCTGTTATTTTCGTTACAGGCCAAAGTACCCTTGCAGAAAAAGAAAAAGGGCTTAAATTGGGTGCTATCGATTATTTATTAAAAAGCTACGCCCCTGCCGTTATTAAAGAGCGGATAAAAACCCAAATCCAAGCCATTAACAATTTACGAACAACATAGTGCAGGGGGCGTAATGATAGTTGCAGTTATCGGCTCAAGAGGGTTATCTGTCCCGAATTTGGGGGATTATCTTCCCACAGAAACAAAAGAAATAGTATCCGGCGGAGCGCGTGGCGTTGATTCTTCGGCACGGTCGCCGAAACTAACGACATCAAAATAACGGAATTTTTGCCGCAATATAAAAAATATGGGCGTGGTGCGCCATTAAAACGTAACGTACAAATCATAGAACACAGCGATTTCGTACTGGCGTTTTGGGACGGTGAAAGTCGCGGCACTAAGCAAGTGATTAGCAATTGTAACGAACGGGGTGTTGCCATTCAAGTGATTTTTATGCCTGCTAAATAATGCCTCGGGATTTAGTGCTTGCTTCATAAAATCATTTACGAAACCCCCGTTAAACATGGTGTGCGCTGTGTTTAACGGGGGTTTTTAACATTTTCAACATGTAATCTTTCTGAAAACACTTGACAGGGGTTAAATCCTTTCGCATATATAAGGACGGAAAACGACATTTTGAAGCTGGTAACTGCGCTCATTGCCAATACAAAAGGCGGCGACGGCAAAAGCTCCGACCCATTTTGGGAAAAGGCAGAAACCTTGCTGTACTGCGCTTTAATAGGATATATACACTACGAAGCAGATGACCACGAAAAAAACATGAATAGCCTTGTTGAGATGATTAACAAAATGGAAGTCCGTGAGGACAATGAGCAGGTGCGCCCAGATAGGGTGATGATAGAAGCAGAATTAAGGTGCTGCCCCGCATAGTAACGCGGGAATCCAACTGCCTAACCGAAAGGCGAAAGCTGACACGGGAACATAGCACGGCAGTAGAGCGGTAAGTTACCCAAAGGCAAAAAGGTACGACTGAACCGCACGGATAAGTGGATATGAGGATAAAGCTATGTTTGTTGAATGTGAGTTTCCAGTTTCTGTTTCGTCCAGACATGGGAAAGTGCCTGTTACCCATGATATAGGTACAGCCATTGATAAGTTTCCTTTGGTTGGTTACTACTTCCACCTATATAACCTGTCGGAGAACCGATGGTAACGAAACGAAAGCATATCCGACAATCCACATTTACCTACTATCTTCACTAACTGGGGATGCCCTAAACAGGAACGCCACAAAAAGAGGGACATTTTGGCTATAGCCGTAGGGCTTGAAAATCCTGCATGGGTACGGAGCTTCCATAGTAGTCCGAGAACCCTGAATTAACAGAGATTGCCGTAAATTCGGAAGCGGGAAAACCGCTCACATGGCGAAGGGAAGCAGTTGTTGTGTACTAAAATCAAAAATTGATTAGGGAGGAAAACCTCATTATGCAACCAACAATGGAGATTTTAGCAAAAATCGAACAAAACTCAAACAAAAACAAAGATGAAGTGTTTACACGGCTTTATCGCTATCTGTTAAGACCCGACTTGTACTTTATCGCATACAAAAAGCTGTATAAAAACAACGGAGCGTCTACAAAAGGCGTGAATGACGATACGGCAGATGGTTTCAGCACGGCGAAAATTGAGAAAATCATCAAAAGCCTTGCTGACGAAAGTTACACCCCGCACCCCGCCCGTAGGACGTACATTAAAAAAGCAAATGGAAAAATGCGTCCTCTTGGCATACCCACTTTCACAGACAAACTTGTACAAGAAGTTTTAAGAATGGTTCTCGAAGCAGTATACGAGCCTATTTTTTTGGAATGTTCCCACGGGTTCAGACCAAACAAAGGGTGTCACACAGCCCTCAAAGACTTAAAACATCAGTTTCATGGCACACGTTGGTTTGTTGAGGGTGACATAAAAGGGTGCTTTGACAATATTGACCACTCCGTACTTGTAGGCATTATCGGTGGAAAAATCAAAGACGCACGATTGATTAAGCTGATTTACAAATTTCTGAAAGCGGGATACATGGAAGAATGGCGTTACAATAACACTTATAGCGGTACTCCGCAGGGTGGCATTATTTCACCGTTACTTGCAAATATATATCTTCACGAGCTTGATAGATTTGTTATTAGGTTAAAATCCGAGTTTGACCGTCCATCACTTCAGCACAGGACTCCCGAATACAACAAATTAAAGAGCCGTGGATGGAAGTTGCAACAAAAGATAAAAACCGCAACAGATAACGAAAGACCTTTGTTACTGGAAAAATGGAAAGCAAATAAAGCAGAAATGATGAGCGTTCCATGCAAATCACAGACCGACAAGGTTATCAAATACATTCGTTATGCGGATGATTTTCTGATAGGAATAAATGGAAGTAAGGAAGATTGTCAGGAAGTCAAAAATCGCCTTGCTGATTTTATCGGTAATACCCTTAAAATGGAACTTAGCGAGGAAAAAACACTTATCACCCATAGTAATCAATATGCGAGATTTCTTGGGTATGATGTTCGGGTAAGACGTAGCGACGTTATTAAACGGAGTAGCGCAGGATTTACAAAAAGAACATTAAGTAACATGACAGAACTTGCTATACCGCTTGATGACAAAATCCGCAAATTCTTGTTTGACAACGACATTGTTGAGCAAGCAAATGGCGAATTGAAGCCAATTAGAAGAAAATCTTTGTTAATACTAACAGACTTTGAAATTGTTTCAACCTACAATGCTGAATTGCGGGGTATTTGCAATTATTATCACATGGCGGGTAACTTTAATCAATTAAGTTATTTTGCGTATTTCATGGAATATAGTTGCTTAAAAACCCTTGTAGCGAAGCATAAAAGCAGTATCCGTAAATTCGTAGCGAAGCATAAAGACGGTCACGGAAAATGGGGTATTCCGTATGAAACAAAGCAAGGCAAAAAATTTCTTCACTTTGCTAAATATTTAGACAGCAAAAAAGTGAAAAACCCTACTGACCGAGTTGCGAACGCAGCCATCATCAACAAAACGGCGGTTACAACATTTGAAAGCCGTTTGGCTGCAAAAGTCTGTGAGTTATGCAACACTTCTGAAAGTGAACACTACGAGGTTCATCATGTAAATAAGCTGAAAAACCTCAACGGCAAGAAACCTTGGGAAATTGTCATGATTGCGAAACGCAGAAAAACCTTGGTTGTCTGCCGTGAATGTCACCACAAAATTCACAATCAATAGAGTTTTGTTTGAACGAACAACAATGAGGGAGCCGTATACAGTGAGAATTGTAAGTACGGTTTTGTGGGAGGACTGTGCAAACCTACCATAGTAATATGGCAAGGCGGTACTTTCCTACCCGACTATAGAAATGCCGTAGATTACCTGTTTGACGGTCTGGAAAACGGCATACCGTTAGTAGACAAGGAAACCGGTACGCCTCTATTTGACAAATCTGGCAAGCCTTTGTGGGAATCGACGCCGCAGCCACAGCACTTTGCTGTACGTCAATATAAAAAATACAAACTCGCGGCAGGTGCTGTATTCTTATAAGGACATATTTAATCAATGTCAAAAAACCATAGTGTTTTAGCCGTTTGTGGCACATGCGGCAACCCACCGACAAAGGTTAAAAATCGCCCATCAAGAAAGGAGCGACCCCTTATGAGAAAAAACAGCACCCGCAGAGCAAATAACATAAT
>WQRQ01000076.1 GCA_009786685.1 Defluviitaleaceae bacterium | reverse complement strand
GGTTTTCGACTTTCCCGCATTTTGGGCATTTGCGGTTTTCGTCTATCTTTGGCTTTTTCATAGGCTTATTATATCATTGAGTGCGCTATAGCGACACTCCCATACCTAACCCCAACAGCCCTATCAATCGCGCTTATCGGCAGTACATCATCTGCCATGCATATTACGCAGCCTTCGCCGCGTATCCGACGTGTGCCAAAACGAAAACAGGCATTTGGACGCTGTCGGCAAATTAGAAATCCCGCAGTCGCATATTTTTGTGGACAAGATTAACGGACCCGCCAAAAAGTCACTGGAAGATTTTAAGCAATCAGCAAAGTGGTGGAAAAAGGGAAAGCTAAGAACAAAGGACTTTATGGCAGCCACAGGACTGACAGAGACTAACAGATTTGTTTTTTTGAAAAGCACTTAATTTTAGATAACAAATATGGTATCATTATTAAGCAGGGAGGAATACTATGTACGAAGTAGAATTTTATTACGACAAAAACGGCAAGTCTGAAATCGTTGAGTATCTTGACACACTTGTCGAACGCTCCCAAACGAGCAAAACAGACCGCATTAACCGCGACAAAATCCTTGCGTATATTATTGCCTTGAAAGAGTATGGAACACGCATAGGGCAACCGACTGTGAAGCACATTGACGGTAGCATATGGGAGCTTCGTCCTCTTGCCAACCGCATATTTTTCTTTTACTGGAAAGACAATAAATTTATATTGTTACACCATTTTATCAAAAAAACTCGGAAAACGCCATCGCGTGAAATTGAACAAGCACGCTCAAAAATGAGAGATTATTTAGAAAGGCATGGTGAATGACATGGTTAAAAGCAATCCAAAAACGATTGATGATTATATGAACGACGAAACAAGGATAACTCCTGCGGAGCGTGAACGCATAAATTTTGAAGTAGCCCTAATAGGCAAAATGATTGAAGCGCGGGAAGAAAAAGGCTTGTCTCAACGTGAACTTGCGGAAATTTCCGGCATAAAGCAACCCGCAATTGCGCGGCTTGAAAGCCTAAAAGCAACGCCGCAAATTGATACACTGTTTAAGGTGCTGTACCCACTCGGCTACACGATAGAGATTGTACCGGTAAAAAATAGGCACGCAGAAGTTACAAATACCTAACCCCAACAGCCCTATCAATCGCGCTTATCGGCAGTACGTCATCTGCCATGCATATTACGCAGCCTTCGCCGCGTTTTCTTTCATTGCTCCGTTTTGCATCACCTGCGGATTGTCCCGTCTCACCAGCTACGCGACAAGCCCCGTGCCTATTTAGTACATAAATCATAATTATGGCCAAATCTCAGACAAATGTACAATATTTGACGTATATATGCAAAGACTATAAAATCAACAGGTGTGTGCTATAACCTAAGAAAAGGAGCCTTTTGAATGAAAGAAATTTTAGATGTAAAAAACCTAAGTAAAACCTTCAAGCTATCAAAAAAGCAGCAAAAGCTAAAGCGGCTGGACAAGCCAATCCTTACGGCGGTGGACAATGTAAGCTTTAAATCCTACGAGGGTGAGGTTTTTGGCCTGCTTGGCCCAAACGGCGCGGGCAAAACCACTATTATGCGTATGATTGCCACGCTTATAAACCCGATTTCCGGCGACGCTATCGTGGACGGGTTTAGCATAAAAAAAGACCCGCGAGAAGTCCGCAGGCGTATTGGCTTTCTTACAAACGAGCTAAAGCTGGATGATTTTTTCACGCCTAACTATCTTTTCGAATATTTTGCCGATTTGCACGGGCTTTCCAAATCTACTATGGCGGTGCGCAAGGAGGAGCTTTTTGCCACCTTCGGAATCAACGATTTTGCCGAGGTAAAGGTAGCAAATCTTTCGCAGGGCATGAGGCAAAAAGCCTCGTTGGCGATTTCCATTGTCCACAATCCTAATATAATTATCTTCGACGAGCCAACCAATGGGTTGGACGTTATCACCTCCAAGGTTGTCGTTGATTTTCTTGTGCGGCTTAAAAAAGAAGGCAAAAACATCATCCTCTCAACACATATCTTTGGCCTCTTAGAAAATCTCTGCGACCGCGTCGGTATAATAATCGACGGCAAAATGGTAGCCTGCGACACCATAGCCGCCGTCATCGCAGAAAAAACCCTTGAAGAAATATTCTTCGACCTATACGCACAAACCACAAAGGAGGCAATCTAAATGAAAAACAACGTACTCACAGTAATGAAAAAAGAATGCCGCCGCATTTTTAACGACAGAAACTTATTTTTTACAACCGTGCTTTTGCCCGGTCTTATAATGTTTGTTATGTACTGGTTTATGGGCAATTTTATGGGCGACTTGTTTTCCGTAGACGAAGAATATATCTATCAGGTACATGCGGTAAACATGCCAAGCTCCGTGGCGGGCTTGCTTTCTGCCGACGAGCTTGGAATGGATATCCACAATATTTCTTACGACCAAATAGACGAAATAAAACAGCAAATATCCGACAGGGAAACGGATTTGCTCATCATCTTCCCTGCAAACTTTGACGAACTCGTCGCGACCTTCGACCCACACACAGCAACCTCGCCCGCACCAAATATCGAGCTATGGCACAACTTCACCCGTACAGAATCCAACGAGGCAAACGGCATTGTGATGGCGATTTTAAACAGCTACCATCATGCTCTTACGCACCGCTTTACAATAAACCTACCCACAGACGACTACGGCGGCAACTTTAACCTGGCCACCGACGCCGACATGTTTGGCATGATAATCGGAATCGTCGTCCCCATGCTATTCATCCTGATGATATTTACGGGAGCGCAAGCACTCGCCCCCGAGTCCATCGCAGGCGAAAAGGAACGAGGCACTCTCGGCAGTATCCTCGTAACACCCGCTCGGCGCAGAGACATCGCCCTGGGCAAAATCCTCGGTATATCCGTTTTTGCCTTAATGAGCGGCGCAGTAAGCATGTTTGGCGCGCTTTTCGGAATGCTCTCCATGATGGGAATGGAATCCGGCGGCGGCATTTTTGAATTCTATACCTTTACGGATATCGCGCTCCTTCTACTTGTTACTCTTTCCACTACACTCGTTTTTGTTTCTGTACTATCCCTGCTTTCTGCATACGCAAAATCTGTAAAACAAGCCACAGGCTACTCCATGCCCATTATGATTATCGTTATGATAGTCGCTCTTGGCGGAATGTTTTTCGGCGGCGTACCCGACGGAATCGCCCTTTTCTTTGTCCCCGTCCTAAACAGCTCACTCAGCATAACCGCCATTTTCAGCTTCGACGTAAACGTAATAAACATCCTCACCGCCGTAGCCACAAACCTCGCAATCGCTACACTGGTTACATTTTTAATGGCGCGGTTATTTAATAGCGAGAGGATTGTTTTTGATAAATAAGACCTTGGGACGCTGTCCCAATACCCTGCAAGCCTTTGAAAAGGCTTGACCCAAACTTTGACGGGCGCAACAAGTTAAGAGTGTGCGCTATTAAGGGGATTTAATTATGCGGATATCTTCTAAGGGGTGTTATGCGTTGGCGGCACTTACTGAGATGGCTTTGAATGAGGATACTACGCCTACTGCTGTGGCTACTTTGGCGCAGAGGTTGGATATTTCTAAGATTTATTTGGAGCAGGTTTTTGGGGTGCTTAAAAAAAGTGGGGTGCTGGTTGCCACTAAGGGTGCGCAGGGGGGGTATGCCTTGAGTCGGAAGCCTGCAAAAATATCGGCTTATGATATTTTGCACCCTATTGAGCTGGGGCTTTTTGAGACGCCGCCGCCGCAGCCTTTTTTGGCTGTAAACAATTTGGTTTTTGAGCCGATTAATGATAGTGTTACGGCATTTTTAAAAACTGTATCGCTGGAAGATATCGCCGCAGAGGCGCGTTCCGGCGAGGATGGAGGGATGTATTTTATATGAAACTTACTACAAAGTGTATCCATGGAAGTGAAAAAAAATACGATAATACGGGGGCAGTTAGCGTGCCGATTTTTCAGACGGCTACGTTTACGCACCCGGGTGTGGAGCAAAGCACGGGGTATGACTACAGCCGCTTGCAAAACCCTACTCGCGAGCATTTGGAAAATCTGATTGCCGCGCTGGAGGAAGGCACGGAGGCACTTGCTTTCTCCAGTGGGATGGCGGCTACGTCGGCGTTTATGGAAATGCTTTCGCCGGGCGACCATGTGATTGCGTCGGATGATTTATATGGTGGCAGCGTGCGGCTTTTTGAGCATATCTCACGAAAAAACGGCGTAGTTGTAACGCATGTAAACACAAGCGACCTCGCACAAATAGAAGCCGCCCTGCGCCCGACAACCAAAGCCATCTTTATAGAGACCCCCACAAATCCTATGCTGCAAGTGACGGACATCTTAGGTGTCGCCCAAATGACCCAAAAAAACGGGCTAATCCTTGCTGTGGATAATACCTTTTTAACGCCGTATTTTCAGCGGCCGCTTGCGCTTGGGGCGGATGTTGTTATTCACAGCGGTACAAAGTATCTTGGTGGGCATAATGATACGCTGGCGGGTTTTCTTGTGACTAATCGCGACGACATTGCGGAAAAGCTTCGTTTTATCCACAAGACTACGGGGGCTTGTCTTTCGCCGTTTGATAGCTGGCTGATGATACGTGGTATTAAGACGCTGGCCGTTCGTTTGCGGCAGCAAGAAAAAACCGCTCTCGCGCTTGCGGAGTGGTTGCAGTCGCAACCGTTGGTAAAGGCCGTACACTATATCGGGCTGCCCTCGCACCCTTCCTATGCGCTTAGCAAGGCACAGACGAGTGGCTTTGGCGGTATGATTTCCTTCGAAGTGGAAAGCGAGGCTATCGCAAAACAAATCCTAGAACGCGTTGCCCTGATAGGCTTTGCAGAAAGCCTCGGCGGCGTAGAAACGCTAATCACCTACCCCTATCTGCAAACCCACGCCGACATCCCGGAAGAACATCGCTGTGCAAAGGGCATAAACAAAACCCTACTGCGCTTGTCAGTAGGGCTTGAGGATGTTAATGATTTGATAGCGGACTTGACTAATTCATTGGCGTAATTTGTAAGGTTTGTCCCGCCTGTATTCTGTCGGGGTGAGCGATGTTGTTTACTGCCTGAATATGCGCGATGGTCGCGGGGTCTTGGTTGCCAAAATGACGCTGTGCTATCCTGTTTAGGCTTTCGCCGGATTGTACCACATGCGTGGTAGGCAGTGTTGGCTGCTCGGGCGGTGCAGGGGTTTCAGGTGCTTCTGTTAGGCCGCCGGGGCGGGTTCCGTCGTCGTAGGGTGGTGGGGCCGGCTGGCGTGGGTCGTGTCCAAGGTCGCGCAGCATATTCTCAAAATCGTCGCGGTCTGTTTCCGCGCTTTCCAAGCGGTCTTCCAGGTCCGCTATTCTTGCGTCTGCGGAGGACTGCGCACTGCTTAATTCTTGGTCGTGGGAGGCAATCCTTTCCTGTGCTTCATTATATCTGTTTCTGAACGATACCATTTGGAATGTGATAAACGCAAACATTACAACAATTAAAATTGCCGCGCCTGCGAGTATCATTCTTAGCGGGCTTATTACTTCGGTATCGCGATAGTCGTCGCGCATACGGTTTGTGCGTACGTCGTTGCGACCCGAGCGTGATGGCCGATTAGGGTTACGAGGCGGCGAAACAAGCTCCCCGGAAAATCTTCTGCGGAAGCTGTCCAAGTTATCATCGGAAGAATTCCCATCCATGTAAGGCTCGTCGCGTTCCGGCCTTGGGGGGCGGTCTATGCGAGGTCTTTTGCCTGTATTAGAATCTCGCACTTGTCTTTCTGTCGGCACGTTTACGCGCACGGCGGGTTTTGGTGCGGGGTTGCGGCGTCTTTCGCGACGCTCGCGTCTTTCGTCGTAGTTATCCTCCGGCGTGGAACTGTGCAACAACCGCGTGGTAGCAGTATCCCTTCTTCTGTGGCGGTCTACGGCGGGTTCTTCCCGCGGGTCGTCGTCGTCCGGATTTGGCGGCAACTCCACATCTTGTAAGTCCTCTGCGGGTGGTCTTTTAAATCGCTCGCGTTTTTTTGTAGGATTGCTGTCTGAAGGCGCACGGTCAAAGCCCGACACAAATGCACTTTTTATCGGCGGAGGGCCATCATCGTCCTCATCTTCGTCAAAAAGACGCCCTACCGCAGCGCGTGACAACTCCTCGCTGTAGTATGCGTCTGTTTTTTCTTCGTTATCGGTCGGCGTATTTCTGTAATTACTCATAAATAAAATCTCCCCCAACACCGCGCACCCTTTGCACGATAGTTGTATTACCTCCAATTGTAGCTTCTTTACAAAAATGTGTCAATATTTGTCGGGAATAAAAGATTGGAAAACCTTGGGGGGTTTGTCCAAAAACATCAAATCATTTAAACATTTCTGCGACGGCGTGTAGGTCCTTGCATATTGCGAAGGTCTTTGCGCGGATTTCCTGCGTTAGCGGGGCTATGTCGGGGACTGCTATTACTCGTATGCTTGCGGCGGTCGCGCCCAGTATGCCTGCTTCTGTGTCTTCTATTACTACGCAGTCGGCCGGGGGTATCCCGCAGTCGGCGGCTGCCTTTAGGAAAATATCCGGCGAGGGCTTTCCGTTTTCTACCTCGTCGCCTCCTATTATTACCTCAAAGCGGTTGCCTATTTTTGCGTTGCTTAGCTTCCATAAGGCGGCTTGCTTGCCTGTGGAGGTGGCTACGGCTTTTTTTATGCCCATGCCATCCAGCTTGTCCAGGAGTTCGTATATGCCTGCTTTTATCGGTACGCCGTTTTTTTCGTAGTGGGACATCACATAGTCCTTGTGGATGTTTAAGGCTCTGTCCAGGTCGAAGCCCTCGCCGTAGTTTTCTCGCAAAATTTGGCGGCAGCGTACCATGCTTTTTCCCATTAGGGACTCGGCTACCTCGCGTTTTATTTCTACTCCAAGCTCCGTGCCTGCGTGCAGCATCGCTTTCAGCGACACAGGCTCCGTGTCCAGCATTGTGCCGTCCATGTCGAAGATTACCAGCTTTGGTAGTTCAAAATTTTTCATTTTAATTCCCCTCATAAAATATTTTTTATAAAATTATACCGCTAATGTCACAAAAATGATATATAAAAGCGTTTACATAGTGAGAGGGTGATAACGTGATTACATTGGAAGAAGCCGTGGAGCGGCATAGCGGCGTACTTTTTAAATATTGCTATGGCATACTTTGCGACTACTACGAGGCGCAGGATGCGGTGCAGGAGACCTTCGCTCGCGCATTTACAAAGCAGGCGAGCTACCGCGAGGATACAAACTACGCGGGCTGGCTATATCGCATTGCCTACAATACATGCATAGGAATTTTACGAAAAAAGCGTTTTCATCTCTACGAAGAAATAGAAAAACCATACACAACCCCCGACAACTCCCTAAGCGAAGAAATGTTAAAAGCCCTCGCAGCCCTAAAGCCTCGCGACAGGGCGTTAGTATTCAGCCGAGCGATAGACGACATGGATTTCGCCCAACTGGAAAGCGTGTACAACGTAAGCGCGGCCACCCTGCGCAAACGCTACGAGCGGGCAAAAAAGAAGTTACAAAAACATCTGAACGGAGGCAGCCAAAATGGATAAATTAAACGAAGCAATAAAAAACATAACGCCCCCTGCCACAGAAATCATACTGCAAGGCGCGTACCAAAAAATGCAAAACCGCCCAAGTATGATAAAGACCATCGCCTGCAAATTTGCAAAGGCGTCGTTAATAACGGCGGCGGCGGCGTGTATGCTTTTGGTGGCGTTTTTTGTACCGCGGATGTTTGAGCATTATGATACCGACCCGCTTGGTGTGGCGGTGTGGCAGCTTATTCCTATTTCCGACGAGTATTTTACGCTGGACACTTCTCCGGAAAACCTACAGGGGATACTTGTGGTAAGCAACGGGATTTCTCGTACAGAGACCTCGCCTACCATTCGCGTTAGGGAAAACGGGCGTATCGTTACTCAAAACCCACGTAACCTGCGGCGTTACGGCGCGATTAATATGGATGGCGAGGTTGTGATTCCTATAGAATTTATGTCACTTTTCCCCATCTTCGGGGATGGGCTTACGATTGCAACCAAGGAAGAGGACGGCGTTTTTCAACAAATATATATAGACATGGAAGGCAACCCGTTTATTCTTGATTTTAACGGACTACCAAGTTTGTTTATGGATGGATACGCGACGGTACGTGTGAGCGACCATTACAACGGTATTTTTGAATCGTTTGTTATAAATCGCCAAGGCGAAATCGCCTTTAAAGAGGAAGGAATAATAATCGAAAACCTCGGTAACGGGTTGATTAGCAAAAGCTGTACGGCCTTCCATATGTGGGACGGCGAAAGTGAACGGCGCGCATGGGTAGAGGACATATACGGCAATGTTTTATTTGAAAAGGATTTGTTAATCATACCTACCTGGTTAGTGCCGCAACAGCGTACAACCACCACGTTTTACGCCATTACTCACGGACGCTGGGATGAGAGGTATTGGGGGCTTTTCTGTCTGGAAGCTAATGAAATTATCACGGATATGGATTTTTTATTCCCTACTGTATTTAGAGGAAATCGTGCAATAACATGGCGAGTAGACGGCGATATTTTTGTCATAGATAACAAGGGCAACGACATTAAAAACCTAACCCGATTTTTTTACCCAAAAGAAATCTGCCTTATGTCGTTTACGGGGTTTACCGGAGACGTAGTAGCCGTCCACTTTACAGACGACACAAGCCCCGTAATAATTAACCTTTATGGCGAAATTATTGCACAAACCGACTTCGATTTTGTTTCCATGTTTAACAATGAAGGTATCGCAGTATTCAGAAAAAACGGGCTTTACGGCTATGTTAACGCACAGGGCGAGGTGCTTCTGCCTGCGGAGTTCGAATTTGCCTCGATGATGTACGACGACGTCGGTTTTCTGCGCAGAAACGGGCAGCAATATAGGTTTGTAAAAAAATAGCTTGTGTGCTAAAATTGACAAAGCGTGCGAGCGGATTTTGCTCGCACACTTAGAATTTGTCAAAACGATTGGGAGATGATTGATTTGGTTACTACCAACATGCACGAGTTAATGCAAATCGTAAACGGCGAACACGCCGACCCACATCACGTACTGGGAATGCACGACGTTACATTCAAAAAGCAGGACTACACCGTAGTAAGGGCGTTTTGTCCCGGCGCAGTAAAAATCGAAGTCTTTAACCCCAAAAAACCAAAAGAGTGCTTTGAAATGAAACTAGAACATACCATGGGATTTTTTAACGCAAGCCTGCCAAAACAAAAGCATTTTAGATACAAACTGCGCTATACCGCGCACGACGGCCACACATGGGAGGCATGGGATTCCTACAGCTTTGCGCCGCTTATTTCCGAGATGGATTTGCACCTCTTTGGCCAGGGTACACATTATGAAATCTTTAACAAGCTGGGCGCGACAAAAATATCCGTAGACGGCGTAGACGGGGTTCTTTTTGGCGTGTGGGCTCCAAACGCAAAACGCATTAGCGTAGTAGGCGATTTTAACGCATGGAACGGCCTGCGTCACCCAATGCGCTCGCTCGGCAGCAGCGGCGTGTGGGAGCTTTTTATCCCCGACTTGGCTAACTATGACAAATATAAGTTCGAAATTTCTTCGCATACAGGTGGATTCTTCCATAAATCCGACCCGTATGCTTTTTTTGGCGAATTGCGCCCCAGCACCGCTTCCATGGTATACGACATCGAGGGCTACAAATGGAAGGACAAAAAATGGATAGATAACCGCACAAAAAAAGACCCGTTGGAAGGCCCCGTTAACATATACGAGCTGCACGCGGGAAGCTGGCGCAAAAAAGCCGACGACGACTGGCGTTTCCTAAGCTGGCCGGAGCTTACCGAAGAGCTAATCCCCTACGTAAAGGACATGGGCTACACACATATCGAGCTAATGCCCATCACGGAGTATCCTTTCGACGGCTCGTGGGGATATCAGGTTACGGGTTACTTCGCCACCACCAGTCGCTACGGTAATCCCCATGAGTTTATGGCATTTGTGGACGCCTGCCACCAAAATAATATCGGCGTTATTATGGACTGGGTTCCCGCCCACTTCCCAAAAGACGCCCACGGCCTAGCATGGTTTGATGGCACTCGTCTCTACGAACACGAAGACCCGCGCCAGGGCGAACACCCCGACTGGGGAACACTCATCTTTAACTACGGGCGCAACGAGGTTAAAAACTTCCTTATTGCAAACGCACTTTTTTGGATAGACAAATATCACCTCGACGGCCTGCGCGTAGACGCGGTTGCTTCTATGCTGTACCTCGACTACGGCAAGCAATTTGGCCAATGGGTTCCAAACGAATACGGCGGCCGCGAAAACCACGAAGCCGTAGAATTTATGAAGCACATGAACTCAGTCATAAACGGCAAGCACCCCAACATCCTAATGGTAGCGGAAGAATCCACCGCATGGACAGGTGTAACCCGCCCCACCGAACACGACGGCCTCGGCTTCTCCCTAAAATGGAACATGGGCTGGATGAACGACTTCCTCGAGTACATGTCCAAAGACAGCGTATACCGCCGCCATCACCATCACACACTCACCTTCAGCATGGTGTACGCCTACTCCGAAAAATACGTACTCGTACTCTCCCACGACGAGGTAGTACACGGCAAATGCTCTCTCGTTAACAAAATGCCCGGCGACACATGGCAAAAAATGGCCAACCTACGCTCTGCCTACGGCTTTATGATGGGACACCCGGGTAAAAAACTCCTATTCATGGGCGGCGAATTTGCGCAGTTTGACGAGTGGAGCGAGGCTCGCACGCTGGACTGGTTTCTTCTCGACCAATTCGAACATCACCGCCAAATGAAAGAATATGTCCGCGACCTCAACCATCTCTACCTCAAAGAACAGGCATTTTGGCAAAACGATTTCGACGGCAGCGGCTTCTCATGGATAAACTGCGATGACTACGAACGCAGCATTCTATCCTTCCAGCGCACCGCCGAAATCAAAAAAGGCTCGTCCTACGAGTTCCTCATCATCATATGTAACTTCACACCCTGCCCGCACATGGACTACCGCGTAGGCCTGCCCGTCCCCGGCAAATACGTAGAAATCATAAACTCCGACGAAACAAAATACGGCGGCAGCGGCATAACAAACCCCGGCGACCTGCACTCCCAAGAACATCTATGCGACGGCAGAGAACACAGCGTACCAATAAAACTGCCACCTCTTGGAGTTGTTATTCTTAAAGGTGAAATGAAATAGGAAAGATTAAAACCGTGGGGGAAAACTTTTTCTGAACGGGCGCAGTGAGTGTAGCGAACGCTTCCCGCGCCACAGAAAAAGTTTTCCCCCACGTCCCCTTTCAAAAAGACTTTGGCATTGAGGGATGGAGACATGGGCAAAAAATACATACTGTTTGATTTGGATGGCACACTTACCGACCCTAAGATTGGGATTACGCAGTCGGTACAGTATTCTTTGCGGGGGTTTGGGATTGAGGTGGAGGACGCTGATACTCTTACGCCATTTATTGGGCCGCCGCTTAGGGATTCTTACAAAGAATTTTATGGCTTTGATGATGAGCAGGCCNAGTTGGCTGTGGCAAAATATCGGGAGTATTTTTCGGAGACGGGCATATTTGAGAATGTTATGTATGATGGGATAGATACGCTGCTTGAAACCTTCATCAAAAACGACAAAGTTCTTATAGTTGCGACTTCTAAGCCCACTGTGTTTGCAAAAAAGATTCTTGACCATTTTAATTTGAGCAAATATTTTACGTTTGTTGCGGGGAGCGAGTTGGATGGGTCGCGTTCCAACAAGGGAGCGATAATACGATATGCCTTCGAGAATGTAGGGATTTCTTCTGCTGGGGAAGCCGTAATGATTGGCGACCGCGAGCATGATATCTTTGGCGCAAATGAAATGGGCGTGGATAGTATCGGCGTTTTGTATGGGTATGGCGATTTGCGGGAGTTAACCGCAGCAGGGGCAACTCACATCGTTGAAACAGTTGAGGAGTTGCTAAACCTGCTTTAGTTTATTCTCCTGTTTGTACATATTAAAGAGGGCTTTTACGTCGTCGAGGGTGACGTCCTTAAACATACTGCCGTGAGAAAGCTCCATTTTTACGTTGGCTTTGTCTGTGCCGTAGACTAAAAAATGTTGTTTAGCCAGCAGGTGTGGCTTACTTTTTTTGCCTTTTTCGTACCAGATATGGTCGTTTTGTATAAAGTCATATGTGTTATGCGCGTTGTAGGAGAAGCCGTATTTTGCTGTTTCGTTGTAGAGGTAGTGGTGGATTTCTCTAAGGTGGGCGGGCATTTTGTCTGTGAGGGCTAAAAATAAGGCGTCGTATTTTTGCACGGCGGGGTCTTCTGTAAAGCGGTACGAAAATACCGTGGAATCGCCGTTTTCTTTGAAATATGCGTACATTACTCGGATTAAATCGGGTGTGTCGGGGAAGGTTAAATTGTCCTCTTCCAGCAGAAAGCCCATGCTTAACAAACCCTCAAGCATTAGTTTACCCTTGTGTTTTTTTAGCATTTCGGATTTTTTTATGGCAGTTTTGTCAAGTATTAGGTTGTTTCCGTTTAGCTCGCCGCAGTTTACCAGCGTGGATAGCATTCTCATTACGCGGTTGTGGTGATGACCACCTACCGTTAGACCACCCCAATCCGGCCAGCCCCATTCTAAGGGGGCGCGGTGGATTTCTTGGTAGGTGGCGGATACCGTTTCTTGCAGGGTGCGGAAGGCGTCTGTGAATTCTTCGTTTGATAGGCCGCCCAGTAGGTATGGCCTTATTTTTGTGCCTTCGGGGATGGGAATGATGGCGCGGCAAAGGATTTCTACCGCTTGGCGTGCTTCTTCTTCGAAGGTGCGTGTGGTTAGCTCACGGATTGCATTGGCGATTTCGTCCTCGCCACAGAAATCGGCGTACTCGTTTAAAATTCGGTATCCCGTCGCCATGGCCGTTACGCCGTAGAAGGTTTTTGTCACTGTTTCCACATTGCCGTTTGAATTTTGTAATTGTAATAATAACGCCTTGCATTTTTCGATGTAGTCGGGTTTTCTGCCCTTATCGTGCAAGTGTTTTATGAATGTCATGTATTTCATATCGCACAACTCCTATAGCTTTGTTACGCTAAGCGATTTTATTGTTACCGTGCTTTGGTTTGCGGCGGAGATTCTTATGGGAGCAATTATTTTGCTTACCGTCGGGGATTTTTTTAGGATTCTGTGGTAGGGCATGTTGTCGCGGCGGTGGTATAGCTCGCCGTTTATGTGGACTTCCATGTATTCTTTTTCGATTATCCACACGATGTTTACAAATTTATCGGGCGGGATTGGCGGTTTGTCGTGGTATGCCATCCACTCACCCGTGATTATGTCGTGGTCGTGGAACTCCGCGTCGCCGTGGATGTTAAAAAGAATTTCACCCATCAGGTAGTACAAACGGATATCGCCGCTGCAAGTTTTTACGGTCGCGTCTATCCGCAGCGGCACTGAGAAGCCCGTGATGGTCTGCAAACACTCCATATCGTAGTCGGATGTCACAACCAAATCGCCGCCGTCAAACCAAAATTTTTGTGTGTCCTTGCCACGGTAATTGCCCTCGCTGTTTACGGGGCTTATTCCTTGCGTGTGGTTTACGGCGGGGATTAACGAGCGTAGGTTTATGTCGTGCTTTCTTTGAGAATTCGGCAAGCCCCATGTTTCGCCTGCGGCTTGGTATAGCTTGTTTACAATATCGGTGAGAACGGCACAGGCGGCTTTTTCTTGCTTTGCCGCTTGGTGGATTAGGGTGGTGATGTTCTTATTTTCTTCGCGTAGCTTTTGCATTTGTGGGGCGCAGTCCGCTGCGGATTTTAGTAGCTTTGCGCATTCTTTAAATTCGCGGGACAGGCTTGGGTGCTTTTCCGATAGCTGCGCCATGTAGTCCGCGGCGTAGCGGCGGTCTTGGCCGAGCATTCTTTCTGCG